>NZ_JBYSYM010000007.1:0-246159 GCF_058783375.1 Acidovorax sp. FW305-C-20-28
CGCCTTTTCTTTGCCTTCTTTCTTTTGGCGACGCAAAAGAAAGAAGGTGCGCCGCCGGGCGCACATCCCGGCCTCCGACCTTTGCCAACGACAGAGGCAACTACCTCCCAGAAGCGATGCCTTGCGGTATTTCTCAATACCGCGTATGGCTCAACTCAGCAAACAGATCCCCATAGATCCGGTACCGGCTCTCACTGATCCCATCCTCCAGAGGACTGCGCTTCAAGGCCTCGATCACCCCACACCCCGGCTCATGCAGATGCGTGCAGTTGTAGAACTTGCAATCCGTGGCATGCGCCGCGATGTCCGGCATGCAGGCCGCCAGCTGCATGGGCGCGATGTGGTGCAGCCCGAACTCCTGAAAACCCGGTGAATCGATCAGCGCCGTGGTGCGCTCCTTGTCCATCCAGTACCAGTGCGTGCTGGTGGTGGTGTGCTTGCCCGAGTTCAGGGCCTGCGAGATCTCGCCCGTGAGCACGGTGGCGCCGGGCACCAGCAGGTTGATCAGCGTGCTTTTGCCCGAGCCCGAGGGGCCCAGCACCAGCGTGGTCTTGCCGGCCAGGTGCTGCATGAGCAGGGCCCGGTCCACCTCGCTCGACAGGCGCAGCGACAGCGGCAGCACGCCGTAGTGCTGCCCGCCACCCATGTGGCGGTAGGGCAACAGGCGCTCCCAGGCGCGGGCGAAGGGCTCGACCAGGTCGCTTTTGTTGAGCGCGATGATGGGGGTGATCTGCGCGGCCTCGGCCGCGATCAGCGCGCGCGAGAGCTGGCTTTCGGAAAACACCGGCTCGGCGGCGATCAGGATCAGCACCTGGTCCAGGTTGGCCGCGAAGGACTTGGTGCGGATCTCGTCCTGGCGGTAGAACAGGTTGCGCCGTTCTTTGATTTTCTCGATGGTGCCCTCCTCGCCCTGGCCGGGCGGGGGGGCCTGCCAGAGCACCTGGTCGCCCACGACAGCCTGGTTCTTCTTGCCCCGGGGGTGGCAGATGCGGCGCTCGCCGTCGGGCGTTTCCACCACGCAGTGGCGGCCGTGGCTGGACACCACCGTGCCTTCCATCAGGGCGCTGCGCTCAGCCATGGTGGTGTGCTCGCATCATCATCACCACCATCATGCGGTGAGCAGCGCATCGAAGCGCTTGGCGCATTCGAAGTCGGTGAGCGAGATGCCCTTCACGTCGTGCGTGTTCAGGCGCACCACGCAGCGGCCGTAGTGCACCGACAGGTCGGGGTGGTGGTCCTGCACATGGGCCACGTAGGCCACCGCGTTCACGAAGGCCATGGTCTCGTGGTAGTTCGCGAAGCGAAAGGTCTTTTCGATCGCCACGTCGGCCCCGTCGCCGGTCAGGCTCCAGCCATCGAGCTGGGCCAGCTGCGTGACGACCTCGGTCGCGGTCAGCGCGCGGCGCCGGGTGGTGGACCAGTCCTTTTTCGGAAACATGGAGGAGGCGGCAGGGGCGGTGCTCATAGGCTGGGGGCAGGGGTGGTGTGCATGCGCGCCAGCCGTTCGGTGGCGGGCGGGTGCGAGTAGTAGAACGCCACGTAGACCGGATCGGGTGTCAGCGTGGAGGCATTGTCTTCGTACAGCTTGAGCAGGGCCGAGGACAGGTCGGCACCGCTGGCCTGGGCCACGGCATAGGCGTCGGCCTGGAACTCATGGCGGCGCGACTGGCGTGCGAACAGCGGCGAGATGAAGAAGGTGAACACCGGCACGGCCAGCATGAACAGCAGCAGGGCCAGCGCGTCGTTGGGCGCGGCGGCCACGGCCGGGTCGAGCGAGAGGTTGGGCCGCACGCCCAGGCCGGTGTAGAACCAGACCTGGTTGGACAGCCAGCCCAGCAGGGCGAAGCCCACCAGGCTCATGGCGAACATGGCCACGATGCGCTGCACGATGTGGCGGTGCTTGAAATGGCCCAGCTCATGGGCCAGCACGGCCTCGACCTCGCCGGGCGCCAACTGGCGCAGCAGGGTGTCGAAGAACACCACGCGCTTGGCCGCGCCGAAACCCGTGAAGTAGGCGTTGGCGTGCGCGCTGCGGCGGCTGCCATCCATCACGAACAGGCCCTTGGCCGAGAAGCCGCAGCGCTGCATGAGCGCCGTCACGCGCTCCTTGAGCGATTCGTCTTCCAGGGGCTGGAACTTGTTGAACAAGGGGGCGATGAAGGTCGGGTAGATGACCATCAGCAGCAGGTTGAAGCCCATCCAGAAGCACCAGGCCCACAGCCACCACAGGGGGCCGGTGGCGCCCATGATCCACAGGATCAGGGCCACGATGGGCAGACCGATGGCGGCGCCCACCAGCAGGCCCTTGAGCGCGTCGGCCAGCCACAGGCGCCAGGTCATCTTGTTGAAGCCAAAACGCTCTTCCACCACAAAGGTCTGGTAGAGCGACAGTGGCAGGTCGATGAGCCCGCTGATGGCCGCAAAGGCCGTCAGCAGCGCCAGTTGCTGCCACATGCCGCCGCCCAGTGCGGACAGCAGGGCCTGGTTCAGCGCGTCCAGGCCACCGAGCAGGGTCCAGCCCATGAGCACGGCGGCACCCAGTGCCATCTCCAGCATGCCCAGACGGGCCTTGGTGATGGTGTAGTCGGCTGCCTTCTGGTGCGCCGCCAGGGGAATGCGCTCGGCAAAGGCGGGCGGCACGCCGGCACGGTGGCGCGCCACATGGCGGATCTGCCGGCTGGCCAGCCAGAACTTGAGCGCCAGGCCGATGACCAGGGCCGCGGCAAAGGCCAGCGTGAGCAGCATCGAGGGGGAAAAATCGTCGGTATTCGGCATGTACAGGGGAGTTTAGGGGATAGGAGACAATGCCGGCCATGTCAGAAGCCAACACCCCCATCCCCGAAAAGCTTGCCAAGTCGGACCAGAACCTGGTCTGGCTCGACTGCGAAATGACCGGCCTGGAGCCCGACACCGACCGCCTGCTGGAGATTGCTGTCGTCGTGACCGGCCCGAGCCTGCAACCACGCGTCGAAGGCCCGGTGTTCGCCATCCACCAGTCCGATGCACTGCTCAATGGCATGGACGCCTGGAACAAGGGCACACATGGCCGCAGTGGGCTGATCGACAAGGTCAAGGCCTCCACCATCACCGAGGAAGAGGCCGAAGCGCAGATCATCGCCTTCCTGTCCCAGTACGTGCCCAAGGGCACGGCGCCCATGTGCGGCAACAGCATCGGCCAGGACCGGCGCTTCCTGGTGCGCTACATGCCCAAGCTCGAAAAGTTCTTCCACTACCGCAACGTCGATGTCAGCACCTTGAAGGAGCTGGCCAAGCGCTGGAAGCCCGAGGCCTACACCAGCTTCAAGAAGGCGCAAAAGCACACCGCCCTGGCCGACGTGCACGAGTCCATCGACGAGCTGGCGCACTACCGCCAGCACCTGCTCTCGGTCTGAATGGCCCCAGGTTTCCCGCAGTACCCGGCAGCCGTCTCGGGTATTGCGGGGAAACCCTTATCCGTGCCATAATCGCTGGCTGCGCGGGAATGCCCTCGCAGATTGTGCATCTCCCCTCACACACCGGGCTTGCCAGCCGACTGTCTTGGACAGTGCAGGACTGGCGCATAACGCCCACCCGCATCGGCCTGATCTTCCAGAGCCAGCGCAGGTTTCGTTTGATGGTTGATGTTTTTTAACCATTTGACGAAGCCAATCACGGGCAGCGCCCGTGACCGTCTTCGTGAGAGAAAAATTCATGACCGACACCTCTTTGGTGCAGGGCGAATTCGCGCCTGCCGATACCTCCTTTGCTGCCGACGTTTCCGTGCAGCCTTCCTCCCTGGACGCCGTGGTGGCTGCTGCCGCCGCTGAAGGCGATGCCGAAGTGGCCGCCGAGCCCAATGGCTTCGTCGAGCTGGGCCTGGCCCCTGAACTCGTGCGCGCCGTGGCCGACCTGGGCTACACCCAGCCCACCAGCGTGCAGCGCAAGGCCATTCCCCTGGCCATGGGCAGCGATGCCTCCAAGTTCATCGACCTGATGGTCTCCAGCCAGACCGGCAGCGGCAAGACTGCGGCCTTCCTGCTGCCCGTGCTGCACACCCTGATCCAGCAGCAGGCCGTGGCCGAAGCCGAAGAGCGCGCCGCCTTCGAGCGTGCCGTGGCCGAAGCCGCCGAGCGTGGCGAGCCCGCCCCCAAGCGCGCCAAGCGCAAGGACCCCACCAGCTCGCGCAACTTCAAGGCCGCCACCCCCGGCGCCCTGATCCTGTGCCCCACCCGTGAACTGGCCCAGCAGGTGGCGCACGACGCCATCGACCTGGTCAAGCACTGCCGCGGCCTGCGCGTGGCCAACGTGGTGGGCGGCATGCCTTACCAACTGCAGATCGCCAAGCTGCAGAACGCCGACCTCGTGGTCGCCACGCCCGGCCGCCTGCTGGACCTGCAGCGCTCCATGCAGATCAAGCTCGACAAGGTGCAGTTCCTCGTCGTGGACGAAGCCGACCGCATGCTCGACCTGGGCTTCTCGGACGACCTGGCCGAGCTGAACCAGCTGACCAGCCAGCGCAAGCAGACCATGATGTTCAGCGCCACCTTCGCGCCCCGCATCCAGCAACTGGCCATGCGCGTGATGCACGACGGCGGCTCGTCGGTGCAGAAGGTGACCATCGACTCCCCGCAGGAGAAGCACTCCAACATCAAGCAGGTGCTGTACTGGGCCGACAACGCCCAGCACAAGCGCAAGCTGCTGGACCACTGGCTGCGTGACACCTCGATCAACCAGGCCATCGTGTTCGCCAGCACCCAGGTGGAGTGCGACGGCCTGGCCAACGACCTGCAGCAGGACGGCTTCTCGGCCGTGGCCCTGCACGGTGCCCTGAGCCAGGGCCTGCGCAACCGCCGCCTGATGGCGCTGCGCAACGGCCAGGTGCAGATCCTGGTGGCGACCGACGTGGCAGCCCGCGGCATCGACGTGCCCACCATCACCCACGTGTTCAACTTCGGCCTGCCCATGAAGGCCGAGGACTACACCCACCGCATCGGCCGCACCGGCCGTGCCGGCCGCGACGGCCTGGCCGTGACCTTCGCCGAGTTCCGCGATCGCCGCAAGATCTACGACATCGAGAGCTACAGCCGCCAGCAGTTCAAGGCGGAAGTCGTGCCCGGCATGGAGCCCACGCAACGTGCCCCCCAGGCACCCCGTGGCGACTTCGGTGGCCGTGGCGGCCAGGGCCGCTCGTACGACAACCGTGACAACCCATCGCGTGGCCGCTTCGGTGGCAACGGCCGTGGCGGCTTCGGCGGCAACGACCGCGGTGGCGACCGTGGCGGTTTCGGTGGTGGCTTCGGCGGCGGTTTTGCCGGCCGTGGCAACGACAACCGCGGCGGCTTCTCCGGCGGCCGCGACGGTGGCTACCAGGGCGGCAACGGCGGTGGCGGCTATGGCGCGCCCCGTGAAGACCGCGGCTTTGGCGGCGGCGCACCGCGCCGTGATGCCGAAGGCTATGGCCGCAAGGCGGGCTTCGGTGACAGCGGCCAGGGCCGCTTCGCCCCGCGCGGCGATGCCGGCGCACCGCGTGGCGACTTCGCCCCCCGCAAGCCCGCATTTTCCAAGCCTGCAGGCGCAGGTGGCGGCAAGCCTTTCGTGGCCCACGACGCCCGCAAGCGTCCTGCGCGCCCCGCACGCTGATCGCCGATCCCCCTGCTGAAACCCGCCCCTGGCGGGCTTCACCGAAGGGCTGGTACCGCAAGGTGCCAGCCCTTTTTTGCGTCGCCCTGCCACGCCGGCCCCGTTTTCTGCGGCTGTGTCGTCAATAATTGCCCACGGAGGAATTTGTCGTGGTGTCATCTCTATCCTCGGGGGCCGATTACGAGCACATGTTCGAGCTGGCGCCCGTGTCCTTGTGGCTTGAGGACTTCAGCGAGCTCAAACAGCTGTTCGACGGCTGGCGCGCGGAAGGGGTGACCGACATCCGCGCCCACCTGGCCCAGGACCGGGCCCGCCTGCGCCAGTGCAGCGCCGCCCTGCGCGTGCTGCAGGTCAACCGCCGCACGCTGGAGCTGTTTGCCGCCGACAGCCTGGAGCACCTGGTCGCCAACCTCGACAAGGTCTTTCGCGACGACCGGCACGACACGGCCTCGCACGAACTGGCGCAGCTGTGGGATGGGCAGCTGGAGTTCTCCAACCAGACCGTGAACTATGCGCTCGATGGCCGGCGCCTGGATGTGCAGGTGCGTGCGCGCATCCTGCCGGGCCATGAGCACGACTGGAGCCGCGTGCTGGTTTCGCTCGAAGACAACACCGCGCAGTTCAACGATGCGCGCCGCATCCAGCGCAGCGAGCAGTACGCGCGCGACCTGTTCGAGCATTCGCCGGTGTCGCTGTGGGTCGAGGACTTCAGCGCCGTCAAGAACCTGCTGGACGGCGTGCGCGCCCAGGGCATTGGCGACTTCAAGACCTTCCTCAAGGTGCACCCCGACTTCGTGGGCCGCTGCATGCAGGAGATCCGCGTCATCGACGTGAACCAGCAGACCCTGCGCATGTTCGGCGCCTCCAGCAAGGAGATGCTGCTCAACAACATCGGCCGGGTGTTCCGTGGCGAGATGCACGAATCCTTTGCCGAGCAGCTGCAGGACCTGTGGGACGGCAAGACCTTCCAGCAGCGCGAGGTGACCAACTATTCGCTCTCGGGCGACGCGGTCAACATCCACATGCAGTTCTCGGTGCTCGACAGCCACCGGCACGACTGGGGCCTGGTGCTGCTGTCGCTGGTGGACATCACCGCGCGCAAGAAGGCCGAGGCCTACCTCGAATACCTGGGCAAGCACGACGTGCTCACCCAGCTGCGCAACCGCGCCTACTATGCCGAAGAGCTCAACCGCCTCACGCGCAAGGGGCCCTGGCCGCTGTCGGTCATCGCCATCGACCTCAACGGCCTGAAGGTCGTCAACGACGAGCAGGGCCATGCGGCCGGCGACTCCATGCTGCGCCGCGTCGGCGAGGTGCTGGCCAAGGCGGTGGATGCGCCGGCCTGCGCCGCGCGCATCGGCGGCGACGAGTTCACCGTGCTCTTGCCGGGCACCGACGAGCGCGGGGCCCTGGCGCTGCAGGAGCGCATCATCTCCATGCTGGAATTGAACAACCAGTTCTACCCCGGCCAGCACCTGAGCCTGGCCATGGGCATCGCCAGCTGCCAGTCCGGCGATGCGGTGGAAGCCACCATCAACCGTGCCGACCAGGCCATGTACGCGGAAAAGAACCGCTACTACCAGCAAAAGGGCCACGACCGCCGGCAGGCCCCTGACTGAGTCCGTACGGCGCGACAAGGCGCTATACGGTTTCTGGCGCAACGGGCGTGTACCCCCACGCCAGCGCCACCGTGGAACTGGCTTTGCCAGGCCAGGGGTGGCGTCCCCTTGGGGGATGGCGCGAAGCGACTCAGGGGGGCTTACAAATTCACGGGGTTGCGGCCGATGTCGGGCCAGCGGTGGTGCAGGTAGACCCAGGCCACCAGGCCGACACCCATCATCAGCAGCGACGACAGGGCCAGCCACAGGGTGGAATGCATGACCAGCGGCGCGATCACGCCGGCCACCAGGCCGTTGGCCGTGGAGCCCACGAAGGCCTGCATGGACGAGGCCATGCCGCGGCGCTCGGGGTGCAGGTCCAGCACCAGCAGCGTCACCACGGGCACCATCAGCGCCCAGCCGAAGGCGAACACGGCAATCGGCAGCAGCGCCCACGCGGCGTGCGGTGGGAACAGCAGGTTGGCCACCAGGTTGAGCACGGCCACCGTGAACATGATCAGAAAGCCGTGGCGGATCTGGCGCTTGGGCGGAATGCGCCCGGCCAGGCGCCCGCTGAGCCAGGCGCCGCCCATGATGCCCGAGATGGTGAGGACGAAGAACCAGAAGAACTGCGTGGGCGCCAGGCCCAGGTGGTCGCCGAGGAAGGCCGGTGCCGACAGCACGTACAGGAACATGCCGTTGAAGGGCACGCCGCTGGCCAGCGCCAGCAGCACGAAGCGCGCGCTCGAACCCAGCTGCACATAGCCGCGCACCAGGTGGCGCATGTTGAAGGGCTGGCGCTGGTCCACGTGCAGCGTCTCGGGCAGCAGGCGGTAGTTGGTGGTCCACAGCGCCACGCCCACCAGGGTCAGGAACCAGAAGATGCTGTGCCAGCCGGTGTGCACGAACAGCCAGCCGCCCACGATGGGCGCGATGGCCGGCGCCACGCCGAAGTAGATGGTGACCTGGCTCATCACCTTCTGCGCCTGGGCGGGCGGGAACATGTCGCGGATCACCGCGCGCGAGACCACGATGCCGGCACCCGTGGACAGGCCCTGCAGCGCGCGGAAGAACACCAGCTGCCCGATGGTCTGCGACAGCGCGCAGCCGGCCGAGGCCAGCGTGAAGACCGCAATGCCCCAGAGGATCACAGGCCGGCGGCCGAAACTGTCGGCCAGGGCCCCGTGGAACAGGCTCATGAAGGCAAAGCCGAACAGGTAGGCCGACAGGGTCTGCTGCATCTGCACCGGCGTCGCGCCCAGGGCGGCGGCGATGCCCGAGAAGGCCGGGATGTAGGTGTCGATGGAAAACGGCCCCAGCATGCCCAGCACCGCCAGCAGCACCGCCAAGGCCCAGCGGGGCGCTTTCCAGAGCAGATGGGCTTGTGGGTGCATGCGAAGAGGGGGACCGGGTTCGTGGGGAGGGCGCCGCGCGGGGCCCAAAGAAAAGAGCGCACCGGGCAGGCCGGTGCGCCTCACTGCATTATGCGGGAACCCACCCGCTCAGGTGCCGCGCCGGCGCAATCCTTGCACCAACATGGGGCTACTTGCGCGTCTCAATAGGTGTAGGGGATCCACTCGCCATTGCCCGACTTCATCAGGTACTTGCCAGCCGCGTTGCGCATCACGATCACGTCGGCATTTTCCGAGACGAAGGGCGTGGTCTCGGGCGCCTGCAGGCGCTCGGCCAGCGGGCGTGCCGTGGGTGCAAACGGGTTGTCGGCCATCAGGTCGCCCAGCAGCGTGAACAGGCCCAGGTAGCTCATGGGCTGGTTCACCACCACCGGGGCGGTGGGCGCTGCGTCGGGGGCCTTCTTCATGCCCACCAGCTTCACGGCGGCCGGCACCAGCGTGATGCGCGGGCCCGGGATCTCGCGCATGCCCGAGATCTGGATCTTGTCGCCGCGCAGCGAGGCGCCGTGCTCGGGCACCAGCATCACCACCACCGGGCGGCCGGCGCTCTCCAGCTCCGAGATGAACTTGTCGAAGTCGGCCATCAGCTGCACCAGGCGCGGCTTGTAGGTGTCGAGGCTGCTGCGCGAGCTCATGCCCGGCACGCGGTTGCCGTCGTGCAGCGAGATGGTGTTGTAGTACAGGGCCACGGGCGCGCCGCCCTGGGCGCTGCGTTTCTTCCACCACTGCGACAGCAGGGCATGGTCGTTGTAGATCGGCGAGCCGTCGAAGTTCTGCATGTGCACCGGCGCATCCTGGTTGCGCTGCAGCTTGCCGGCCAGGCCCCCGCGCTGCTCCAGCGTGTGGGCGAACTCCTCGTACACGCCGTCGTGGTTGAGCAGGCCTGCGGTCTGGTAGCCCAGCTTCTCCAGGTTGGGGAACACGTAGCACTGCGGATCGATGCCTTCGTAGAGCTTCTTGTGCGGCGTCTGACCGCAGGAGCCGTGCAGCACGCGCAGCGAGGCCGGACCGCTGTAGCTGGCCGCGCTGTTGAAGTTGGTGAACAGCGCGTCAAAGCGCTGCAGCAGCGGGTGGTTGCGCTGGCCGACGAACTCCATGTCGTCCCAGGACAGCGAGCACACATGCAGCAGGATGATGTCGAACGGCGGCGTGCCGCCCGCCGCCGGGGTGAACTGCAGGCGCTTTTGTGCTTCGGCGGTGTAGAACTTCTGCAGCAGGGCGTCGGGGTCCGCGGCATCGGCCGCCTGGCTGCCATCGCCCTGGCTGGCCAGGGTGCCGGCGGCGTTCTCCTCGGCCTTGCGTTCCTGGATCGCGGCGACCAGCGGCACGCTCAGGATGCCGGCCAGCGCAAAGGTGGCAAAGCGCACGCGCCGCGCCAGCGCCGCGTACAGGAACAGGCCGGCAATCGCCACCACCAGGGCCGCAGGGCTCACCAGGCGCCCGGCCAGCTCCAGCCAGTAGTCGGCGCTGAAGCCCGCCAGGGCCTTGAGCTGGGACAGCACCCGCTCCAGCGTGGGCAAATAGGAGTCGTAGTACAGCAGCGCGATGGCGGCCGGCCAGGCCAGCACGGCGCGCGTGCGCCGCGCCAGCCGGTGCCCGATGGGCGGCAGCAGGGCCAGCCACAGCAGCAGGTTCAGCCACCAGTTGAAGCCGATGTAGCCGGTGAAATACAGGCCCACCTTGACCAGGAAATACAGGTTCCAGTAGCTCATGCGCGCAGCCCTTGCGGTGCGCGCTTGCGGCCCCGGGACCAGCGGGCCCGGGTGGCCTCCACCAGCGACTCCCAGAACTTGCGGTAGCCCAGCACACCGAGCTGGGCGATCTCCTGCAGGCCGTGCAGGGGGCGGTCGGTGTCGTGGCTGTCGTTCCACTCGCGCCAGGTATCGGGGCGCGCAAAGGTGCATTGCACCAGGTCGATCTGTTGTTCGCGGGTCATGGGGTCGAATTGCAGGCCCGTGGCGCCCTGGCCCCGGTGCAGCATGATGGTGGCGGGGAAGGTGCACTCGGTATCGCCGCGCCACAGGCCCACCTGGACCCTGTCGCCCACGGCCAGCGGCGTGCCATCCGGCAACTGCAGGCCCAGGCCCGTCATCGAGAAGTCGATGCACACGGCCTGCAGCACGCTGCCGTCATCGAGGTACAGCGTGGCCTGCAGCTGGGTCGCCACGCGGTGCATGCGGCGCACCTGGCGCGCCTCGGAGGCCACGCCCAGTGCGGCGCCCAGCATCAGGATGCTGTAGGTGGTCCACAAGAGGTTCAGCAGCACGGTGGCGGTCTCGTCCGTGTTCCAGAAGAACAGGCGCCCGATGCCCATGGCAAAGGCCGCGAAGTTCAGCAGCACCAGCACGGTGTAAGGGCGCGAGATCACCCAGTCGAAGTACGGCTGCTCCACCAGCCCGCCCTTGGCCGTGACGTTGAACTTGCCCAGGCGCGGGTTGATCAGCGCCACCGTGGTGGGCAGGGCCACGTACCAGGCCAGCACGGTCTCGTAGACCTCGGCCCAGAAGGTGTGGCGGTGCTCGCCCTGCACGTGGGCGTTGGCGATGTTGGACTGCAGGATGTAGGGCAGCACGTACAGCGCGATCATGATGGCGCCCGCGTTGATGATGTGCCACTCGAAGAACAGGAAGGCCATGGGCGCGGTGAGGAACACCAGCCGTGGCAACCCGAAGAAGAAGTGCACCATGGCATTGGCGTAGCAGATGCGCTGCCACAGCGTGAGGCCCTTGCCCAGGAAGGGGTTGTCCACGCGGAAGATCTGCGCCATGCCGCGCGCCCAGCGGATGCGCTGGCCCACGTGGGCCGACAGGCTCTCGGTCGCCAGGCCCGCGGCCTGCGTCTCGTTGATGTAGGCCGTGGTGTAGCCGCGCCGGTGCAGCTTGAGGGCCGTGTGCGCATCCTCGGTCACGGTCTCCACGGCGATGCCGCCCACCTCCAGCAGCGGGCCGCGGCGGATCACGGCGCAGGAGCCGCAGAAGAAGGTGGCGTTCCAGAAGTCGTTGCCGTCCTGGATCAGGCCGTAGAACAGCGCGCCCTCGTTGGGCACTCGGCGGAAGGTGCCCAGGTTGCGCTCGAACGGGTCGGGCGAGAAGAAGTGGTGCGGCGTCTGCAGCATGGCGCACTTCGGGTCGCGCTGGAACCAGCCCACGGCCGTGGTCAGGAAGGAGCGCGTGGGGATGTGGTCGCAGTCGAAGATGGCGACCAGTTCGCCGTCGGTCTTGGTCAGGGCGTGGTTCAGGTTGCCGGCCTTGGCGTGGTTGTTGTCGGGGCGCACGATGTAGCCCACGCCCATGGACTCGGCAAAGGCGCGGAATTCCTCGCGCCGGCCGTCGTCCAGGATGAAGACCTTGACCTTGTCCTCGGGCCAGTCCAGCGCCATGGCGGCCAGCACCGTGGTGCGCACCACGCTCAGCGGCTCGTTGTAGGTGGGGATGTACACGTCCACCGTGGGCCAGGAGGCCGGCATGCCCTGCAGCGCGGCGGGGCGGCGCTGCAGCGGCCAGGCGGTCTGGATGAAGCCCAGCACCACCACCAGCCAGGTGTAGGCCTCGGCCGCCAGCAGGCCGTAGCCCAGGAAGGATTCGATGACGGTGTCGAATTCGATGGACGAGGTCAGGCGCCACCAGGCATAGCGGCCCATGGCCAGCAGGCTGATGGCCGCCAGCGCCAGCGAGGGGTAGCGCCCGGGCAGGCGGCGCAGCACCAGCGACAGGCTCCAGCACAGCAGCATGAACAGGGTCTGGCCGAACCAGTTGAAGGGCGTGGTCATCACCACCAGGCCGGCGAGCATGCCCACGGCCAGCACCACCCAGCGCAGGCCCGGGATCTCCATGGCGGGCGACAGCACCTGGTCGGCCAGGCGCATGCCCTTGGCCACATTGACGTGGGTGGCCACCCGGTCCATGGCGCGCAGGAACAGCCGTACCGGCCAGAACGCGGCGAAGAGCGCCAGCAACAGGCCCTTCCAGCCCCAGCGCAGGGCCCAGCCCAGGGCGGCGAACAGCGCCTGCACCGGCCGCAGCAGCCAGGGCAGCAGGGCGCGGTCGGGCGTGGCGGGCAGCACGAGGCAGCGCCACAGCCACATCCACCAGGGTGCGCCGGGTGCCACTTCGAGCTGGCGTGCGAGCCACGCCTGCGCCAGGCGCAACCAGGCGCGGGCGTCCCGTGCCACGGGGGTGTCGGCGGGCCGGGCCACGCCGGGGGCGGACGGCTCCGTCATGGCCGGCCTGCTCCGGTGGCCAGCATCGATGAGGGGGCCAGGCGGGGGCCGGTGAGCCAGTTGCACACCCCCTGCAGGTCGCGGGCGGACTGCGCCTGGGGCGCGAAACTGCCCACGCACATCGCGCGCGCCAGGGCCCGCGGGATGTTCTCGTCTTCGTGCAGCGTGTAGGGGATCAGCCGCTCGCCCCATTGCGTGCGCAGCGTCTGCAGGGCATCGCGGTGCGAGATCCGGCGCGGGTCGAAGCGTGTCACGAGCACGCCCTGGTCGGCCGGCGCCGCTGCCGCATCGGACAGCATGGCCTGCACGGCTGAGGGGTCGGCGCAGGCGCGGGCCGAGGCTTCCAGGGTCACCAGCACGGCATCGGCGCAGCGCAGTGCGGCATGCGCCAGCGGGGACGGCCAGGCCGGTGTGTCCAGCACCACGGTGCAGGCCTCGGGCACGTCCAGCAGCTCCAGCTGGTCCTGCAACCAGCGCGGCTGCACCTGCAGTTGCCGGTGCAGGGCATCGGCCGCCTCGGGTGGCGCCTTGCCATAGGGCAGCACGCCCACGCCCTCGGTGTTCTCGAAAGCGGCATCGGCCCACCACCGGCCGGCCGCCGCCAGGGGCGCCCAGCCCAGGGCGCTGGGCTCCTGCATCCCGAGGTGCCTGGCCAGCAGGTTCTGGGCGCTCAGCTCCACCGCCAGGCAGGGCTGGCCCTGGCGCGCCAGGAGCGTGGCCAGGTGGGCGGTCAGGGTGGTGCGCCCCGATCCACCGAGCGGCGATACGACGGCAATCACACGCATGCAGGGTCTCTCTTCATTCGGTGGCTCATGGCGCAGACGGCGGGGTCGCTGCACCCGCGGGTGGCAGTGCGGGGCGGTAGGGCTGCACGCAGCGCAGCGGCCGGTGCGCGTGGCGCACGCGGCGCAGCAGCAGCCAGCAGGGCCAGGCCAGCAGGGCGCCCAGCACGATGTAGAACAACAACTCGATCAGGAACTTCATGCCATCGACCTCGGTGAGGGGCGCGGCACGGCACGCCGCGCAATGGGCCGGTGCTGCACGCCCGGTCCGTCGGCCAGGGGCTGCAGCGCGCGGGGCTCGGTGCCGGCGGCCTCGGCCGCCAGGCCGGCTGTGGCCGGCAGGGCCGGCATGCCGGCCGTGCGCGGTGGTGCCGCTGGTGCAGCCTGGGCGGGCACCGCGGTGGGCCTGGGGTTGGCCGCAAGGGCGGCGCTGTAGTCGGGCAGGCCCTTGCGCAGCGACTCCTGCAGTGGTGCCAGCATGGCGCGGATGCCGGTGTCCGTGCTGTCCGTGGCTTCGCTGGCGAACAGCTGGGTCAGGGGCAGGGTGAACAGGCGGTTGAGCGCCAGCTCGACGTCGGGCTCGCGGCAGGCGAACAGGAAGACGTAGACGCCTTCATGGTCGGCCGTGAGCAGGTCGCCGTCGCGCGCCGTGTGGCAGGCGCGCAGCGCGTCCAGGTGCGGGATCTGCGCCAGCACGTTCAGGCGCACCAGGCTGTGCGACAGGCCGATGCCGCGGGTGCGGTCCAGCATGCCGCGCACCAGGGCGCAGAACTGCGCGGGCGGCTGGTAGCCGCGCTCGCGCGCGGGCATGAAGCTGTCCAGCGCCTGTTCGTAGTCGGGGTGCACCTTGCGGGTGTGGCTCTGGGCGTTGATGTCCTGCAGCAGCTGCAGCAGGCGGGAGAAGCCCACCTCCTTGTAGACCACGGTGCTCGCGCCCAGTTGCAGCAGGGCCTGCTCGCTGTGCGTGCGCAGCTTGCCCAGGTTCTCGCGCACCACGATCTTGAGCGTGCGCGGGCGCGACAGGCGCAGCTGGTGCACCAGGCGCGCGCGCGATTCGAAGTCCGAGGCCTGGCCCGCATCGATCAGCACCGTGGCGGCCACGCTCGCGGCGGCGGCCACTTCCAGGTCGGCCAGGCTGTCGACGATGCGCCAGTGGCCGGGCACGCCGCGCTGGCCGTCGACCGAGGCGCGCGTGGCGATCACCTCCGACTGGTCCACGGCCTCGACCAGCTCGCGCACGGCACCGCGGGTGCGCGTGCCGTCGGCGGCCAGGCGGTCCGTGGCGACATCGTGCAGCAGGCCGAAGGCGGTCTGGAACAGGGCGCCGGCGTCCGTGTTCCAGCGCTCCAGGCCCAGGCTCCAGCGGTCGGCCTCGGCGCGCAGCGTGGCGATGTGCATGGACATCTGGCACAGGTTGCGCAGCGCGGGCAACAGCACCTCGGGTTCCAGCGGCGGGAAGAAGCCCAGCACCACCGGGCGCAGGCGCTCGCGGCACAGGGCGCTGAGCTGGCGGCTCACGCGCGCCAGTTCGGCCACGCTCAGGCCATTGAGCAGGCCCTGCGCATCGCAGACGTACAGCGCGTGCCCGGGCTGCAGGCCGGTGCGTTCGAGCTCTTCCAGCAGCGGGGGCAGGCCGTGGCGGCGCACCTCGGCCTGCAGGCCCGGTGCGAGCAGCCACAGCTGCAGGCGCCCGGCGCGGTAGGCGGCCTGCAGCGCCGGGCGCTGCAGCAGCGCGTCGGCCCACGGCGCGCTCGATGCAAGCAGGGCCACCGGGCCGGCGGCGACGGCATCCTCGATCAGGGCCGGGAACCACAGCGCCGCACTGCTGTCGTCGGCGGCTACCAGGGACACCGGCACATGCGGGGGCAGCAGGCCCACGCCATCGGGCAGGCCTTCGATGCCGATGCGCGTGGGCGTGGCGCTGGCGGCCGCGTCCTTGCGCAGTGCAGGCCACAGCCAGCGCGCGGCAGAGCGCAGCAGCCCGGTGGGCGCAGCACCTTTTCGCGGGGAGGAAGAAGCGGAAGACATGTCAGAAACTCGAATAGGGCTGCACCGGGCGTGGGCGGTTTTCCAGCGGCGCGAGCACCGGGTCGAAGCGGTAGCGGCCGTAGACCATGAGGTTGGTGGGCGCGTAGTAGGCCGAGCGGTCCAGCTCCAGCTGGGCACCGAGCGACAGGTTCTTGTTGACCTGGTACTCCAGCACCCCGCGGAACGAGCGGCCGAAGCCCGAGCCCGAACTGCCCGTGTACACCGGCACGCTGCCGCTTTCGGCCAGGCGCGCGCGCGCCAGCGACTGCAGCAGCGCGCTCTGCGGGAAGTAGTCGGTGTCGGCGCTGCTGCTGCGCGAGACCGAGATGGCGCCGCGCGCCAGCCAGGTGAAGGCGCCCTTGCGGCCGCTCCACTCGATGGGCAGCGCGATGGAGGCATAGCTGCGCGGGCTGTAGTAGCCGCCGTGGCCGAAGCTGTACTCCGACAGGTCCTTGCCGTAGTGCCAGGCCGAGAAGGTGATGCCCATGTTGACCACGCTGGTGGTGTCCTTCCAGACATCGCGGTCCACGGCCACGCGCAGCTGGGCGCGGGTGTTGGTTTCCACGTTCTTGCCCGTGAGGGCGGCGAGGTTCAGGCTGGCCGAGGCGCTGTAGGGGCCCAAGTCGGTGGACAGCCGGCCGGCCGCCCCGGTCGCCACCACGCCGCCCCACACCTGGCCGGTGATGGGGTCGCGCGCGCCCGCATAGGACAGCAGGCTGCCCGTGATGGGCCGGCGAAAGGCTTCGAGCTTGTAGCCGTAGCGGCCCAGCGTGCCCGTCCTGGCGACGCCCCCCACGAGGTTGGTCACCGGAAAGGCCACGCCCGTGGCACCGATGTCCCATTGGAAATCATCGCCCACGAAGCCGAAGCCCAGGTTGGTGCCCATGCCGCGCTGGCGCCGGTAGAGCAGGGGCGAGTTGGGCGGCAGCGCCGCGATTTGGCCGAAGTCGGTGAAGTCCGATCCATCGGCCGGCAGCTCGCCCGCGTCGAGCTTGACCCGGTCCACGTGCAGGAAGTAGTGGCCGTCATAGCCGCGCGGCATCCAGGCCACCACGGGCCGCTCCCAGCCGCGCAGGCTGGAGATGCCTTCGGTGGAGTTCTTGCGCAGGCCCGTGTGGGCGGCCTCGATCCAGACCTGGCGGCGTGCCTCGATGGCATCGATCTCGCCCTGGATCTTGGCCACCACGGCCGTGTCCACGGGCAGCGAGAGCGCGTAGCTCTGCTGCAGCTTCAGCGGCGCCTCGGCTTCGGTGGCGTCCTCGGAGGGGGCTGCCGCCGATGGCACGGCGCCGCGTGTCTCCAGCGTGAGTGCGCTGCGGAAAAACACCAGGGCCTGCGCGTAGTTGCGGTTGGCGCGTTCCAGGCGCGCGGCGTGCAGCAGCACATCGCTGTCCTGCGGAAAGTCCTGCAGCAGCCGGGCGGACAGCGCACGGGCTTCGTCCATGCGGCCCACGCGCTGCCAGATGCGCAGCAGCGCCAGTTGCTGGCCTGCATCGGCAGGCGGCAGGTGCTCTTGCAGCCACAGGGCATGCACGGTGGTGGCCTGCGCGTCGCCCAGGCGCGACAGCGCATCCGCCAGGCCCATGCGGATCTCCAGGCTCTCGGGCTGGCTCTGGGCCAGCGGGGCCAGCAAGCGGGCAGCATCGGCGTATTCGCCAGCGGCCAGGAGCAGGCGGGCCTGGGTCTGCGTGCGCTGCTGTGCGGTGGCCGGTGTGTCGGGCAGTTGCAGGGGCTGGCGTGCCAGGCGCAGGGCCTCGCCGAGGCGGCCGGCCTGGCGCTGCTGCTCGATGAGCCGCTCGCGGTGCGCGGTGTACAGGGCCACGAGGCGTGTCTCCTGCTCGGCACTCCAGCCGGGCGACTGCAGCAGCGCGGGCAGGCGGGCTGCCAGGCCCACGTCGTCCTGCGCACGGTTGAGCAGCAGGGCGTGGTCGAGCTGCACCTCCATCGGCAGGCTGGGGCTGCGCGCGGCCAGGCGGTCGAACACGGCCACGCCGCGCGCCGGCTGGGCACGGCGGAACCAGGTGTTGGCCACGGCGTACAGCAGCTCGGCGTCGTTGCCGGCCACTTGCTCGGCCCTGTCGAGCAGGGCCTGGGCCTCTGCCGGGCTGCGGCTGGCGCCGCCCTGGGCCACCAGCGACTTGACCGTGGAACGCTGCACCAGCGCGCGCATGGCATCGGTCTGCGCGGCCGTGGGGATCTGTGCCAGGTCGGAGAGGGCGCCCTGGTCGTCGTCCACCGCCGAGCGGATCAGCGCACGCGCATAGCGCATGGCGCTGCGGTCCTCCGCCGCCATCGATGCGCTGGCCGTGGTGCGTGCAATGCCATCGTCCATCACGCTCAGCGCCTCGCGCGGCAGGTTCAGGCGCAGGTACAGGCGCGCCAGGCGGTGGCGCAGCCAGGCATCGTCGGGCGTGAGCAGCACGGCCGACTCCAGCGTGCGCATGGCGGCGCTCAGGCGCTGGGCCGCCAGGTGCTCGTCGGCCTGGGCGCCGAGGATGTCGGCCCGCGTGCCGACCAGCTTGTCGCCCAGGGCCGCATCGCTGGCAGAGGCTTTTTCCAGCAGCGCCAGGGCTTCGCCCGCGCGGCCCGTGCGTGCATACAGCCCGGCCAATCCCTTGAAGGCCGCGCTGTTGTTGGCCTCGGCCTTGAGGGCGCTCTGGTACAGGGCTTCGGCCTGGGTGCGCTCGCCCTGCAGGTCGCGGATGCTGGCCAGCGTGGTCAGGGCTTCGGCGTTGTTCGGTTGCATGGCCAGGGCCCGGCCTGCGAGGTCGGCGGCCGTGGCCAGTTCGTTCTTCTCCAGCGCCACGTCGGCCTGGCGCAGGTAGCCCCAGAACCGGGCCGTGGCCTGCAGGTCCTTCCACTTGCCCTGGCGCGTGAGCGCGAAGGCCTGGCCGAACAGGTCCTGGGCCTCTCCATGCTGGCCCTGGCGCAGGCGGATCATGCCCAGGTTGCCCAGGCTCTCGCCATCGGAGGGGCGCAACGCCAGCACGGTCTGCAGCTGCTCTTCGGCGCGCTCGGTGTTGCCCTGGTCCAAGGCCACGCGCGCGGCATTGCGCGCGATGTTGGCGGGGTCGCGCGCCGCGCGCTCGGCACGTTCCACGGCCTGCTGCATGGCGGCCAGGCGCTCCACCATGGCCTGGTCACCGGGGTAGCGCTGCAGAAAGCTGCGCACGCGCGGCAGGTTGCCGGCGGTGTTGGGCAGCCGGTCCACGGCGCGGCGCCACAGGTCCTGCAGCTGCTGGGCGTTCACGTCGGGTTGTTTGGAGAGCGCCTCGATCTCCTGCACCACGGCCGTGGGGTTCTCACCGCTGTACATGCGCATCTCCAGCTGGGCCAGGCGGTAGCGCGACTCGCCCGTGTCCTGGTAGAGCTTGCCCAGCTGGCGCACGGACTCGCTGCCCTTGCCGCCCGAGCCGCCCATGATCTGGTGGTATTCGAGCGCCAGGCCGCCGAGTTCGGGCGGGCCCTGCGGGAACAGTTCGCGCGCCAGGTCGGCGGCCTCGGCCTTGCGGCCGGCGCGCGCCATCAGGCGCATCTGCGAGAGTTTTTCGCGCTCGGGGCCGTACACGCGCACCAGGGTTTCGAGTTCCTGCGTGACCTTGTGCTGGGGGTGGCGGGTGCGCAGTGTCTCCAGGATGCGCTTGGCCTCGTCGGTCTTCTTCTCGCGCAGGGCCAGATCACCGAGGGTGCCCAGGCCCTGGGGCGAGTAGGGGTCCATGGCCAGCAGCTTGTCCACCAGCTGGCGCGCCATGTCGGGCCGGTTCTTCGATGCCCACAGGCGCGCGCCGCTGAGCAGCTCGGCCTCGATGGCGGGCGGCGCGCTGGCCAGCACGCCGTGGCCGGCCGGTAGGCAGGCGGCGGCCAGCAGGGTGAGCGAGGGCAGCCATTGGCGGGTGCGGCGGGGCATCCGGGTCACGGTTTCCACCGCACGATGAGCTGGCCGGTGGCCGTGAAGCGGTACTGCCCGTCGAAGGCGCCCTGGCCGAACAGGGCCAGGGTCTGCTCGTAGTAGGCCGTGGGGCGCAGGGGACGGGCCTCCAGGCGCATGCGCTGCGATTGCAGGGCCTTGTCGTCGCCGACGGCGCGCAGAAAGGGCAGCATCGCGGCCGAGAAGCCGGAGGGCGCCGGGCCCGAGGCCTGGCCGGTCAGGATGTCGATGGATTCGGGCGGGTAGCCCTGGTCGCGCACGTAGCGCGCCATGGGCGCCAGGGTGTCGAGCAAGGCCTTGCGGCCCTGCGCGTCGGGGTGCATCACGCCGGCCCAGAGGTAGACGCGGATGGCGTTGTAGGTGCCCTGGCCCTTTTCCTTGCCATCGGTGTCGACCAGGAAACCCTGCTTGGCGTCGTACACCGTCCAGTCGGGCGTGAAGCCCTTGGGCGAGGAGCCGCGGATGACCTTGAGCGAGCTGTCCACCAGGGGCTTCCACTGCGGGTCCAGGTCGCTGGCGGCCAGCCAGTGCATCAGGTGCATGGGCAGGTAGCTGGGGTTCAGGCGCCAGCGGCCATTGGCCTGCACGAAGCCCTTGGGCGCGGGCAGCAGCGTCGGGCCCAGGCCCGGGATGTCGGCGGTTTCCTCGCGCAGCACGCGCGCTGCGAGCAGGGCCGACAGGGCGCGGTAGCTGCGCTCGTTCCACAGCCGGCCGGCCTCGCCCAGGGCGTAGGCGATCCACAGGTCGGCGTCGGAAGCGGCGTTGCTGTCGATCACGCCCCAGGTGCCGTCGGGGCGCTTGCCCCAGAGCCAGGCGGGCAGGCGTGCCGTCATGTCGCCGGCGCACAGGTTGTTCTCGGTCCAGCGCAGCAGCTTGTCGAACATCGGCCGGTCGTTGGCCACCAACGCGAAGAACAGGGCGTAGGCCTGGCCTTCGGAATAGGTCTGGCCGCCGCCATCGTCATCGGAGACCACGCGGCCGCCTTCGTTGATGAACTGGGCCTTGAAGGCGTCCCAGGCGGGCCAGGCCAGGCGGCCGGCGGCTGGCGCCTGCTGGGCCCGTGCCGTGGGCAGGCTGGCCAGCAGGGCGGCACCGGCGCCGGCCTGCAGTGCCGTGCGGCGCGACAGGAACTCAGTCATTGCGGGCCGCCAGTCGGCGCCGTGCCATGCTGCGCAGCGCGGCATAGACGATGAAGGTCAGCAGCAGGCCGGTGCCGATGCCCACCAGGGCCAGCAGCAGCGGGTGGCTGTGCATGTGGAACCACAGGCGCTGCCACCAGGGCAGGTCGCCCACGTAGTACACGGGCTTGATGCGGAAGCTCTCGATGGCGTCGCCGCGCATCAGGCCCAGGTCGCCGCGCAGGCTCTTGATCTTGCCCGCATCGTTCAGGCCCAGGCTCAGCAGGGCCATGGCCTCCTTGTCGGTGGCCGTGAGGGCGACCACGCTGCGCCCGCCCGACAGAGGGGACTCGAAGCCCGTGACGGCCGCCAGCGGGCCGTTGCCCTGCAGGATGGCCTGGCCGCCCGAGGCCGACAGGCGTTGGTTGGATTCGAGGTTGAACAGGTCGATGAAGGAGCCCATGGCACGCTCCAGCGGCTGCACCGAGCGTGCGCCCGCGGCCAGCAGGGCCGGCAGGTGGCTGTGCCACTTCTGCAGCAGGCCATCGCTGTCGGCCTGCGAGATCACCAGGATGTCCGTGTCGGCGGCCTTGTCGGCCTCGGAGGCGCGCAGCAGCTTGAAGCGCGTGCCGGGGTAGCCGGTGGAGGCGCTCATGCGGCCCACGGCGGTGAGGAAGACCTCCACGTCCGAGGTGGTGGGCTGGTTGGGCAGGATGATGGAGGTCTGCGCCAGGTCGGGCACCCGCGTGAAGGGGAAGCCGCTGTTGGCATAGGCCGCCAGGTTGGGCATGGCCAGGTAGTGGCGGAAGGCCGTGAGGTCGATCGTGGACTGCGGGTCGATGGCGGCGTACAGCTCGGTCGGCGGTGCGGACTTGCAGCGGCCCAGGTCGTTGGGCGGGATCTGGAAGGCGAACTGCAGCTGGTTGTCGCCGCCGATCATGAAGGCCGGGATCTTCAGGTCCGAGCGCGTCTGGGCGTTGCCGTCGTCGAACAGCGGCAGCATCACCGTGCTCTTGCCGCTGGTGCGGTCCTCGCGCGACTGCAGCGGGTAGGACTGGATGAACTGGTTGTTGATCGAGATGTTCAGCGCGCCGTGGTCCGACACGCTGTTGGGCGTGTAGCGGTAGGTCAGGTCCAGCGGCACGCCCTTGGCGTTCCAGGTGAACAGGTCGGGCGCCATGCGCGTGTAGACGTTTACCGTGTCGTTGAGCACCGAGCCGCGCAGCTGCAGGTCGGCTGCGCTCTGCACCAGTTCGGCCAGGCGCACCGGGCGCTTGGTGGTGATCCAGCGCGGCGCATCGTAGGGCTTGGCGAGTTCGGGGTAGTCGAGCGACTTGACGGCGATGGTCTGGCCCGAGAGCACGGCCTTGCCCAGGGCCAGCGCGTCGGCGGCCAGTTGCACCTGCGCGTCGTCCTTGCCCAGCACCAGCAGCAGCTTGGCGCCGGGGACCTCGGGGTGGGGCACCACGGACAGCGTGGGCTCGGTGACCGGCGCCATCGCCTGCAGGAAGGCGGGGCGGTTGTCGTTGGTGGCCAGCACCACGGCGTGCTGGCGCGGCAGCTGGTTCTCGAACGCCGGGAACTGGTTGCCGCGGTAGCCGGCGAGCATGCCGATCCAGCTGGCGATCGAGCCCGAGGCCTTGAGCGTGCCCGTGCTGGGCTTGCTGCCGTAGACGAAGGGCAGGTTCACCGGCCGGTTGTCGCGCGGATCGAAGAAGGGCGCGGGCAGCAGCGCCAGGTCATCGCGCAGCGGGATCTGGCGCAGCGACAGGTCGAGCTGGCTCTCGTTGCTGATGGTGGCCCACAGGCTCGAATGGTTGGGCGCCTCGCATTCCATCGTGTAGTGGCCGATGAACTGGAAGCGAAAGCGGTTGTAGTCGGTGAAGTAGCGCGGGTCGATAGTGAGCTCGACCGTCTGCGGCGTGCCCAGGCGCTCCTTGTCGAGCACGATGGTCTGCAGCGTCTCGTCGTTGAGGATCACCTTGAGGTGCGACAGGTTGGGGATCAGCGCGGGCGAGAGCGTGAAGGTCAGGCGCAGCCGGGCGGCTTCCACCACCTCGTCGCGCCGCACGCCCACGCCGATGCTGGCTTCGCTCTCCACGCCGCGCAGGGAGACGGGGCGCGCCAGGCCCAGGTCCTTGAGGCTGGTCTTCCACTGGCGCAGGGGCAGGGCTGGCGCGGCAGGCGCTGTGGCTGCTGCTGCGGTGGCGCCTGCCGCCGGGGCGGGGCTCGCGGCCACGGCCGGGGTCGCCGCAGCAGCGGCGGCGGCCGCCGCGCGGGCTGCACGCGCCCGGGCGCGCTCCTTGGCCGGCGATTCCTGGGCCGAGGTCGCCTGGGCATGGGCGAGGGGAAGCGGGGCGGCGGTCCACCCCAGGGCCATCAACGCAGCCAGCAGGGGAACTGTTCGGGTGGTTTTTCGACGAGAGATCACGGTGCTTTGGAAGGTGTTCTGGCGTGGTGGTGCAAAGGGCGCCCGCGACATATCGGCCCACGATGTCATTGGCGTGACAAAGTGTATTGATAAATTTTGACTATGGAATGCAGAAAGACACTAGTTTGCAATCTTCTCGTCCGGGGAGGGGTCGCGTACCTGCCGGTACGCAGGAAAAAGCCGGTTGGATGCGCAGGCAGAAAAGGTATTCCTGTCGCGCAAAATTCACGCTGACTTTGGTCGGAAAAAGCAGGCCGCGCCTGATCGATGGCGGGCGTGGCAGAGGCGGGGTGAGAGGGCGCCTGGCTGGCGCTGGAAACAGGAAAGCCGATGTTTCTGTTCAGGGCACGCTATGGTGGGGGGCATGGCTGCGAAATGGCCAGAACTCGTCTGTTCCGGTCACTCTCCCACCCCGGGGTATTCCTGGCGGGTCACTCCGCGGACATGTATTGCGCGATGGCTTGATCAAATCGTTCGAAGTCCAGCGACTCGGGAAACACGAGCTGTCAATGTCACCGGGCTTTGTCTTACACCCGACGACCGTTCACGAGGGCCAACACCTCCCGGCTCAACCATCCTTCCTCTGGCCCGCTTCGTGCGGGCTCTTTTTTTGCCCCGAGCCTCGATTGCAGAGCAGTTACATGTCAGTGCTGCCGTTTGAACCCGACGATGACCGTCATGGCCTTGCGTAGATCGTCCCCGCTCTGTCCAGGGCCGACGACGTGCCGCGTTATCCCGTTGTGCACAACAGCTGTGCGACCGCCGATCATCTGCGCCTCAAAGGCGTGCCGGTCCTCAGCGGTTCCACCCGTCACGGTAACAACCAGCCGGCCATCGTCTCGCACGCGCCACGATGCGATCTTCAGTTCTTTGCGTGTGGCCAGCCACGGGATGGCCAATGATTCTCCGGTCATGGTTCCCTCCTGCGCGGAATTTAGCAGCAGCGTAGGGGCATCTCAAGCGAAGAATGGCCGCGGGTGCGGGCGGCTACTCCCAAAAGATGAGCGGGATAACCATCCCCAGGAATATTGCCTGGAGAATGGCCAGGGCAGTGGAGCTGGGCGAGCTGAGAGTCGCCCAAATGAGCGACACCACCGGGACCGCGACAGCGGCCACGAATACGAGGAAAAGTCCCACGGTCTTCCAAGTGTTGTGCCTCGCTTCATCTTCGGTGTGTCCAGGCTGTTGCTCCTCGCCCGGCTGGAGGCTTGTGGGCTTTCTCAAGGGGTCAGCGCCGGCCATGGACGAAATCTAGCACCAGGTTGCGCGAGCGACCATTGAATTGCCGCGCACCAAGAGAGGTGTAATTTAGCGCTTGGAAGCCCTGGGTTTGGCATGCAGAATGCCGCCTTTTCCAGCCTGCTTCATCAATCGCCTGCCCATCACATCGAGCGCCAGCGTCTTACACCTGCGGCACGTGAATGCCGGAATGATTGGGTTGATTGGAAGCTACTAGTTGAGAAGCGCCGTGCACGAAGATGTCAAAAAGAGCCTGGATCTGATGCTTGGCCGCCTCAGCGCGCTGCAGGTGGGGCTTTGGGTGATTGCCGCTTCTCTGCCGCCGAGCGCAAAGCAGATTGCAGCGAGCAAGATGCAGGAAGCCATGGAGCGGGTGCACGCTGATGCGCTTGCGTTGCCCTTGCCGGACACTCAGGTCGAAGAGATGCGCAGTCTGATGCTTGAACTTGCGATGATCCTCAATACTCCGGCGCAAGAACGGGGGTAGATCAGTCCTGCAAGCTTGCCGGCCAGTTCGGCGGCTGTCATGCCCCGGCGGCCGGCGGCGCCTGCGGGGGTATCTGCACACCGTTGACATCGTCCGTGACGCCCGGCGTGTTTGGGTCGTGCCCGATCAGCACCTCCATGAACTTCTCCCCGGCCACGGCCTTGGGATGCCGGACTTATCCATCTCGCCAGTTGGGGGGGGGCAAGTGATGCCAGTCGTTCATGCCCTGGTGCTGGGGCGGCGTCAGGAGCACGCGCTGCGGGTACTTCCCGTGGTGGGCCTTCCAGTGCTCACGCAGACGCCCGATGATCAAAAAATGGAGTGGAGTGACCAGGGCGGGATTGCCGCAGGACCGCAACGCCGGGCATGAGACGCATCACATAAACCGTCTCATGCCGGGAAAAACAAAAAGGCCGGCGCTATGTTGTTTATAGCGTCGGCCTAGTGTGCCTTGCGGCTGAGATTTGGTGGGTCCTGAGTGACTCGAACACTCGACCTACGGATTAAGAGTCCGCTGCTCTACCAACTGAGCTAAGAACCCAAATCTTTTGTTGATCTGTCTGCATCGCTGCAGAGCCTCGAATTATGCACTAATTTTTGGGGCGTTGGCAAATCCGGTCAAAATTTCTTCACTTTTTTCGCTCACGGCATCGCATTGCGGCTGGCCAGCTCCACGAACAGGCCGCTGTGGTCCAGCTCGCCCAGGCCGTGCTCCACCCCCTGGGCGTACAACGCCTCGAACAGTTCGGTGATGGGCGCATCGAAGCCGATCTCGCTGGCCGTGGCCAGGGCGTTGCGCATGTCCTTGAGCTGCACCGTCATGCGGCCCTGGGGGGCGAAGTTGCGCTCCACCATGCGCTGGCCGTGCAACTGCAGGATGCGGCTGTCGGCAAAGCCGCCGCTGATGGCCTCGCGCACCTTGGCCATGTCGGCCCCGCCCTTGGCGGCGAACAGCAGCGCCTCGGCCACGGCGCCGATGGTGATGCCCACGATCATCTGGTTGGCCAGCTTGGCGAGCTGGCCTGCGCCGTGCGGCCCCACGTGCGTGGCCCGGCCGAATACGGCGAAGAGGGGCAGGGCGCGCGCATAGTCCTCGGGCCGGCCGCCGGCCATGATGGCCAGGGTGCCGTTCTCGGCCCCCACGGTACCGCCGGAGACCGGGGCATCGAGGTGGGCGATGCCCATCTCGCCCAGGCGGGCCGCGTGGTCGCGCGCCTCGCGCGGCTGGATCGAGGCCATGTCGATGAACAGCGCATCGCGGCGCAGGGCCTGGGCCGCGCCCAGCCCGAACAGCACCTCGCCCACCACGGGGCCGTTGGCGAGCAGGCTGATCACCACGTCCGCGCCGGCCACGGCATCGCGCACATCGGAGTGCACGGTGATGCCCTCGGCCGCGAGCGGCTCGGCCGCCTCGCGCGTGCGGTTCCAGGCATGCACCTCGTGGCCGGCCGCGTGCAGCCGGCGCGCCATGGGCGCGCCCATCATGCCGATGCCCAGGACGGCGGTGCGCAGGCGAGGGGTGTTGTTGTTGTTCATGGTCTGTCTCCGGGTGTGCTTGCTGGTCTCTGCCGCCATCATCGGCGCTTTTTGCCGCGCCAGCCTGTCAGCGGGCTTGCAGTCGGCGCCGCTTGCCGGGATGATGTTGCGCCAGAGGAGAACACACCGATGGCCCTGGACACGAAAACGCCGCACGACCCCTCCTGGCTGGAGCTGATGTACAACAACCGGGCCCTGGTGCCCGAGCATGTGAACTACTTCGCGCGCTGGGCCAAGGAGTCGGCCCAGGTGCGGGCCGAGCACCCCTGCGTGCCCGACCTGGCCTATGGCAAGGGCGTGCGCGAGACCCTGGACGTGTTTCCCACCACCCAGCTGCCGCCCGGCTCCGGCAAGGGGGCGCCGGTGCTGGTCTTCATCCATGGCGGCTACTGGCGCGCGCTCGACAAGTCGGACCACTCCTTCATCGCGCCGGCCTTCAACCGCGAGGGCGTCTGCGTGGTGGTGGTCAACTACGCGCTGTGCCCGGGCACGCCCGAGGCGCCGGTGGGCATTCCCCAGATCATGCGGCAGATGGAAAAGGCCATTGCCTGGATCTGGCAGAACATTGGGCGCTATGGCGGCGATCCGCACCGCATCACGGTGGCGGGCCATTCGGCGGGTGGGCAACTGGCGGCCATGCTGCTCACCAGCGTCTGGCCCCTGATCGGCAACCTGCCCGATGGCGCGGTGCGCAGTGCGCTGTCGGTCTCGGGCCTGCACGACCTCGATCCGCTGATGCACACGCCCTTTTTGCAGGAGACGCTCAAGCTCACCGAGCAACAGGTGCTGCAGTACAGCCCGGCCCGCCTGCAGGCGCCTGGCCAGGGCATGCTGTACTGCGCCGTGGGCGGCGACGAAAGCCCGGAGTTCCTGCGCCAGGCGCGCCTGGTGCAGGACGCCTGGGGCTCGGCCGCCGTGCCGCGCTGCCAGGTGCAGGAGGGGCTGAACCACTTCAGCATCGTCGATGCCCTGGCCAAGCCCGGGCACGACGTGCACCATATGGCCTTGATTCTTCTCAGGGCCTGAGGTCGCCCCAGGCCCTGGCAGGGCCGGGCGCGATTACATCAGCAGGTGCTCGCCCGCGTTGTCGCCGCCCAGGATCACGTAGTTCACCTTGCGGATGTCCATGAGCTTCTTGCCGCCGGCGTAGCTGATGGAGCTTTGCACGTCCTGCTCCATCTCGACCAGGGTGTTGGCCAGCTTGCCCTTGATGGGTTCGAGGATGCGCTTGCCCTCGACGTGCTTGTACTCGCCCTTGTTGAAGTCGCTGGCCGAGCCGTAGTACTCCTTGAACAGCGCACCGTCCACCTCCACGGTGTTGCCGGGCGACTCTTCATGGCCGGCGAACAGCGAGCCGATCATGACCATGCTGGCGCCGAAGCGGATGCTCTTGGCGATGTCGCCATGGCTGCGGATGCCGCCGTCGGCAATGATGGGCTTGGTGGCCACGCGCGCGCACCACTTGAGCGCCGACAGCTGCCAGCCGCCCGTGCCGAAACCGGTCTTGAGCTTGGTGATGCAGACCTTGCCCGGGCCCACGCCCACCTTGGTGGCGTCGGCGCCCCAGTTCTCCAGGTCGATCACCGCCTCGGGCGTGGCCACGTTGCCGGCGATCACGAAGGTGGCGGGCAGCTTGGACTTGAGGTAGCCGATCATGTTCTTCACGCTGTCGGCATGGCCGTGCGCGATGTCGATGGTCACGTACTCGGGCGTGATGCCCGCCGCGGCCAGCTGGTCCACGGTGTCGTAGTCAGGTTGCTTCACCCCCAGCGAGATGGACGCGAAGCAGCCCTTGGCGTGCATGTCCTTGACGAACTGCACGTTGTCCAGGTCGAAGCGGTGCATGACGTAGAAGTAGCCGTTTAGCGCCATCCAGGTGCAGATGCTCTCGTCCACCACCGTCTTCATGTTGGCGGGTACGACCGGCAGGCGGAAGGTGCGCCCGCCCAGCTCCACGCCGGCATCGCATTCCGAGCGGCTTTCCACCCGGCACTTGCGCGGCAGCAAGAGGATATTGTCGTAGTCGAAGATTTCCATGAGATTTCCAAGCTCCATAAAAGGACACAGCAAACCAATTTCTGCTGTGGTGGGCGCTTGGCCTGGAGACCGGCTCTGCGGTCGCGTTCGAGAAGAGCGCAACGAACCCTGCTGTGCGCAGGCGCAAAAAAACCGGGCTGCAAGAAACTTGGGCCCGGTGATTGATTCTACCCGCGCCAGCGCGCGCCGGTATATCCCTACTCGTATCTACCCCATCGGCATCGGGTTCTAGGGCACGCAGCGCGACTGCGCCGCGTCGATGATGCGGCCGTCCTTGTCCTGCACCCAGCCCACCAGGTGCAGGCGGTCGGTCTTGGTGCCTTCGGGGATGTAGATCGGGCGCGAATCGCGCCAGCCCGAGCGCTCGCCCCGGGACAGGGTGTGCGGGTTGTCGAGGGAGCGCTGGTAGACATTGCGCACCAGGTGGCGCGCCACGGGCGAGCCCTCGGTGCCCGCGGGGATGGATTCGACCAGCAGCAGGTAGAAACCGCCTGCATCGGGGCCTGCTGCAGGGGGCGTTCCCCGCGTGGCCACCGGCGAGAAGGCGATGGAGGCGCCCACATAGTCGTTGAAGGCCGGCCCGTGCGACACGCGCAGCCGGCTGCCCGGCACGCCCTGCACGGGGGCGGTGTTCACGTCCGTGGCGCTGGGGGCCGTGCGGCCCAGGGCCGCCAGGCGGGCCAGGGCGTCGCGCGTGGCGGCGGCCGACAGCGGGGCATCGTCGCCCTGGGTGCCAGGCACGATCCAGTCCAGCACCACGGTGCCGGGCGCCTTGGGGGCCGGCGTGGCCTTGTCGGCCCAGCAGCTGTCGCAGTCGGCGCTCACGAAGCGCTCGAACAGGGCGGCGGGGCGGGGCACGCCGTCGCTGCTGCAGCTCGACTGGGCCGCGAGGTGGGGGGCGTGCAGGGCCAGCAGCAGGGCTGCGGCAAGGGCAATGTTTTTCATGGAAGGTGCTGGCGCTTTCTACAATGCCCCCATGTTCCCACAAGACCTGTTTCCGGGTGCGCCCGAGCCCCTGGAGCCCTCCACGCCTGCGGCCCCCTCTGCCACGCCCCCCCTGCTGGCCAACCTGAACCCCGAGCAGCTGGCCGCCGTGACCCTGCCGGCGGGGCATGCGCTCATCCTGGCCGGCGCCGGCTCGGGCAAGACCCGGGTGCTCACCACCCGCATCGCCTGGCTGCTGCAGAACGGCTATGCCACGCCCGGCGGCATCCTGGCCGTGACCTTCACCAACAAGGCCGCCAAGGAAATGGTGGCCCGCCTGTCGGCCATGCTGCCCGTGAACGTGCGCGGCATGTGGATAGGCACCTTCCACGGCCTGTGCAACCGCCTGCTGCGCGCCCACCACAAGCCGGCCGGCCTGCCGCAGTCGTTCCAGATCCTGGACACGCAGGACCAGCTCTCGGCCGTCAAGCGCCTGTGCAAGCAGCACAACGTCGATGAAGAGCGCTTTCCGCCCAAGCAGCTGGTCTACTTCATCGCCGGCTGCAAGGAAGAGGGCATGCGCCCGGGCGATGTGCAGGCGCACGACAGCGATGGCCGCAGGAAGGTCGAGATCTACCAGCTCTACGAAGAGCAGTGCCAGCGCGAGGGCGTGGTCGACTTCGGCGAGCTCATGCTGCGCAGCTACGAGCTGCTGCGCGACAACGACGCCATCCGCGAGCACTACCAGCGCCGCTTTGCGCACATCCTGGTGGACGAGTTCCAGGACACCAACAAGCTGCAGTACGCCTGGCTCAAGCAGCTGGCGGGCAACGAGGCGGGCGGGCGCTACGAGGCGCGCGGCAGCGTGATCGCCGTGGGCGACGACGACCAGAGCATCTACGCCTTCCGCGGTGCGCGCGTGGGCAACATGGCCGACTTCGTGCGCGAGTTCGACGTGCAGCAGCAGATCAAGCTGGAGCAGAACTACCGCAGCTACAGCAACATCCTCGACTCGGCCAACGCCCTCATCAGCCACAACAGCCGCCGCCTGGGCAAGAACCTGCGCACCACGCAGGGCCCGGGCGAGCCGGTGCGCGTGTACGAGGCCACCACCGACCTGGCCGAGGCGCAGTGGATGGTGGACGAGATCAAGCAACTGGTGCGCAGCGACGGCTTCGAGCGCAAGGAGATCGCCGTGCTCTACCGCAGCAATGCGCAGAGCCGGGTGATCGAATCGGCCCTGTTCAATGCCAGCGTGCCCTACCGCGTGTACGGTGGCCTGCGCTTCTTCGAGCGCGCCGAAATCAAGCACGCGCTGGCCTACCTGCGCCTCTTGGAGAACCCGCACGACGACACGAGCTTTCTGCGCGTGGTCAACTTCCCGCCGCGCGGCATCGGCGCGCGCAGCATCGAGGTGCTGCAGGACGCCGCGCGCGCGGCCGGCTGCTCGCTGCACGACGGCGTGAGCGCCGTGCCCGGCAAGGCCGGTGCCAACCTCTCGGCCTTTGTCGCCATGGTCGACGTGCTGCGCGAGCAGACCGAGGGCATGAACCTGCGCAAGATCATCGAGACCATGCTGCAGTCCACGGGCCTGGTGGAGCATTTCCGCACCGAGAAGGAAGGCGCCGACCGCATCGAGAACCTGGAGGAACTGGTCAATGCGGCGGAGAGCTTCGTCACGCAGGAAGGCTTTGGCCGCGACGCTGTGGCCCTGCCCGTGGATGAGCTGCGCAACGACCGCCTGAGCCAGAGCCCGGCCAGCCAGGGCCTGGACCCGAATGCCCCGGTGACCGACGAGGCACTGCCCGCCGTGGCCGGCATCGTCGATGCCGACACGGGCGAGACGCTCTCGCCCCTGGCCGCCTTTTTGACCCATGCGGCGCTGGAGGCCGGCGACAACCAGGCCCAGGCCGGGCAGGACGCCGTGCAGCTGATGACGGTGCACGCCAGCAAGGGCCTGGAGTTCGATGGCGTCTTCATCGGCGGCATGGAGGAAGGCCTGTTCCCGCACGAGAACTCGGCCAACGAGCGCGAAGGCCTGGAGGAAGAGCGCCGCCTGATGTACGTGGCCATCACGCGGGCGCGCAAGCGCCTGTACCTGAGCCATTCTCAGACCCGCCTGCTGCACGGCCAGACGCGCTACAACATCAAGAGCCGCTTCTTCGACGAGCTGCCCGAGGCCGCGCTCAAGTGGATCACGCCCAAGCAGCAGGGCTTTGGCAGCTATGCGCCCAACGCGGGCGGCGGCAACCCCTTTGCCCAGCGCGACCGCAGCGGCTATGGCGCCGTGCGCAGCGAGCACTTCGCCAGCCCGCCGGTGCCGGTGCAGAAGGCGGCGCCCTCGCATGGCCTGCGCGTGGGGCTGGCGGTGTTCCACACCAAGTTCGGCGAGGGCAAGGTGCTGGCGCTCGAAGGCACGGGCGACGATGCGCGCGCGCAGATCAGCTTTCCGCGCCATGGCACCAAGTGGCTGGCGCTGTCGGTGGCCAAGCTCACCATCGTCGATTGACCGGCGCGCCTTTTTGGCGCCCTTTCTTACAGACAGCGCAGTCCCGTGAGCGCAAGAATGGAGGTCCGAAAGGGCTGCGCCCGCGCCGTCCGGCGCACGCCCTGTCTCACGACGGCCAGGGAGGTTGCGCCCATGCTGTTCCATCCATCTGCCCTGTCCCGCGCTGCCGTGGCCGGCGCCTGTGCGCTGGCCCTTGCCTTGGCTGGCTGCGACAAGGTGCCCAAGCCCAAGGCCCAGGAGGCGCCGCCTCCTGCTGTGGCCCCTGCCCCTGCGCCAGCCCGATAGCCAAGCAGCGGATCAATCGACCTTGATATTGCGCGCCTTGACCACGCGGCTGTAGATCTCCGCATCGCGGCGCACCATGGCGGCCATCTCGGTGCGCGTCGCGCCCAGGGGTTCGCTGTGCAGCTCCCGGATGCGGCGCGAGAGGTCAGGGTCCTTGCTCGCCTCCACCATCAGCGCGTTGAAGCGCGTCAGGATGGGCTGCGGCGTGGCCGCGGGCGCCCAGATGCCGTGCCAGGACATCATGGAGAAGCCGGGCATCACCTCCGACAGCGTGGGCACGTCGGGCAGGGCGGGGTGGCGCGTGGGGCCCGAATAGGCGAGCGCCTGCACCTTGCCGCTGCTGATGAGCTGGTAGCCCGTGGCGATGGGTTCCATCAGCGTGTCCACCTGGCCGCCCACCAGATCGGCGATGGGGCTGGCGCGGTAGGGCACGTGCAGCATGTCGATGCCGACCTCGTCCTTGAGCGACTCCACGATCAGCTGCGAAGGGCTGCCTGCGCCGTAGGAGGCATGCGAGTAGGTGCCCGGCTTGGCCTTGGCGGCGGCCACCATGTCCTTGACGGTCTTGGCCGGGAACTTGTTGGTCGCTATCAGCACCAGGCCCTGGCGCATGGTGGTGGCCACGGGCACCAGGTCCTTGTCGGGGTCGAAGGGCAGCTTGCTGTAGATGTAGGGGTTGATGGTGAAGGCCGTGGACAGGTTGTACACGAAGGTGTAGCCGTCCGCCGGCGACTTGGCCACCGCGTCCGAGGCCAGGTTGCCCGCCGTGCCGGGCCGGTTGTCGATCACCAGCGGCACGCCGAGCTTCTTGCCCACGTAGTCGCCGTACATGCGGGCAAAGATGTCCGGCGGCGTGCCGGGCGCAAAGCCCACCACGATCTTGATGGGCTTGTTCGGCCACTCGGCCCCCTGGGCCAGGGCGGTGCCGCCCAGCAGTGCGCCGGTGGCCAGCACCAGCATCGTCTTCATCAGCATTTTTCTGCGCATGGCTTGTCTCCTGTTGCGGGTCATTCATGCCCGCTTGTGTGGTTGGCTTGCTTGCTTGGAATACCTGCGGTGCCTCGCCGCCATGGCGCGCGCCGCGTCGTGTGGATCGCTCCGTCCCTCGGTCAATCGATGGCGTCACTCCTTTCGGACCGGGCATGGCTGCGCCAGAGCCGCCGCCGATCCGCGCGGGCTGTGGGGTGGGGGATTCATGGCTGGTTGCGGGGTCTAGTCCACCTGGGCGCCGGAGCGTTTCACGGCCTCGCCCCATTTGGCGATTTCGGCCGTGCCGAAGGCAGCCATCTCGGCGGCATTCATCGCAGCCGGCTCGATCCCCTGGGCTGCGAGCTTGTCGCGCACCTCGGCCTGGGCCAGCACGGCCTGCGTGGCATCGCGCAGCGGGTCGCGCTGCGCGGCCGGCATGGAGGCGGGCGCATACAGCATGAACCAGGCGACCAGGTCGAAATCGGCCACGCCCTGCTCGGCCAGCGTGGGCACGTCGGGGGCAGCCGCGCTGCGCCTGGCGCTCGATGCACCCAGCGCGCGCAGCTTGCCCGCGCGGATGTGCGGCAGCACGGCGGCCGGGTGGTAGAACATGAACTGCACGTTGCCGCCCATCAGCTCGGTGAGCGCCTGCGCGCCGTCGCGGTAGGGCACGTGCACGAAGTCCTTGGCCAGGCGGATGTTCAGCGTTTCGCCCGCCAGGTGGCCCGAGGTTCCGTTGCCCGCCGAGGCAAAGCTCACGGCCTTGCCGCTGGCCTGGCGCAGGTCGGCCACACTTTTCCAGGGCGCGCTGGCCGGCACCACCAGCAGGGTGGGCGTGGCGCCCGCAAAGCCCAGCGGCACGAAGTCGCGCACGGGCTGGTAGGGCAGCTTCTTGTACAGCGTGGGGTTGATGGCGTGCGTGCCCACGGTGCCCATGAGCAGGGTGTTCGCATCGGCGCCGGCGCGCGCCACCATCTCGCTGCCGATGGTGCCGCCCGCGCCGGGCTTGTTCTCCACCACCACCGTCTGCCCGAGCTGGCGGCCCAGGGCCTCCGCCAGCACGCGGCCCACGATGTCGGTCGAGGTGCCGGCCGCAAAGGGCACGACGAGCTTCAAGGGGCGGCCATTGCCCTGGGCGCTGGCACCGGCGGCCAGCAGGGCCAGGGTGGTGGCGGCGAGGATCTGGCGGCGCTTCATGGCGCCTCCCCAAAGCCTGCGGGCACCTCACCCTCGTACTGCAGCTCGCGCGTGGCCTGGTAGGACAAGGCGAAGCCGCTGGGCGTCTCGGCCTCCTCGGCCAGGTGGGCGATCAGCCCTGCCGTGCGCGCCAGGATGGGCACGCCGCGCAGCGAGGCCACGGGGAAGCCCACGCCCATCAGCACCGCCGGGATGGCGGCCGAGACGTTCAGGCGCAGCTCCTTGCCCACGATGCCCGGGATCACCTTTTCCAGCGCCTGGGCGATCTGCACGTAGCGCAGGTCGGCGCCGGCCTCGGTGGCCACGGCGATGAGCCGGCCCACGCGCGGGTCCACCTCCTTGTGCAAGGGGTGGCCGTAGCCCGGGATGGCGCGGCGCGCGGCCTTGAGTTCGGTGACGACCGCGGTGGCGGCCTCGTCGAGCGTGGCACCGGCATCGACGCGCGCCGCCACGTCGGCGAACATGCGGCCCGCCGTTTCCGAGGCGCCCAGGATCACCGAGCCACAGCCCAGGATGCCGGCCGCCACTGCGCCCTGCAGCGCATCGGGCGCCGCCGCGAAGGTCATGCGGCTGGCCTGCACGCTGGGCACCAGGCCGTGCTCGGCAATCGCCACCAGGGTGGCGTTGAGCACCGCGCTGCAGGCCGCATCGGGCTTGCGGCCGGTGAGCAGCAGAAAGAAATAGTCGGCAAACGACAGGTGGCCGATCAGGTCCTGGCACAGGTCCTCGCCGCGCACGACGATGGTGTGCTCGTCCGAGGTGCAGATGGCGGTGCGCGGGACGGTGGATTTTCCGATTTTCATGGGGCGGGTCTCAGTGTTGGGGTTCGAGGCGGAAGTCGTAGTGCGCCGACCAGTACGGAGCGGCCTGGGCCGTGCCGTCGGGCGCCTGGCCCGCGGCGTGCTGCTCGAAGTCCACGATCAGGCTGGGCCGCACGCCGAACACCGCGTCCGAATCGATGTAGGGGCTGTTCGCGACGAACAGGTGGGTGGTCACCCGCGCATGCCCCGGGGCCGAGACCATCATGTGGATATGGCCCGGCCGGTTGGGGTGGCGGCCCATGCCGTCGAGCATGCGGCCCACCGGGCCGTCCACCGGCACGGGGTAGAAGCTCGGGCGGATGGACCAGAACCAGTAGCGGCCTTGGGCATCCGTGCGGATGCGGGCGCGTGCCGCCATGCCCGAGCCTTCGACCTGCATGTCGTACACGCCCTCGCCATCGCCCGACCAGATGTCGAGCAGCGCGCCGGCCAGGGGCTGGCCGTGCGTGTCGGTCACGCGGCCGCTATAGAAGGTGGGCTCGCCCTTCACGCCTTCGGACAGGTTGGCGCCCAGCGGCAACTCGGGCGCACCCTCCCAGTAGTAGGGGCCCTGCACCGTGGCCTCGGTGGCTTCGGTCATGCGCTGGCTGCCCTTGGCGTGGGCCGTGGCGCGCAACTGGTCGAGCATCACCACCATCATCGAGGCGCCCAGCGTGTCCGACAGCAAAATGAATTCCTGCCGCTGGCCCGTGCAGGCCTTGCCCACGGCGGTGAGGAATTCGATGCCCTGCATCCATTCCTCGGGCTTCAGGTCCACCTCGCGGATGAAGGCGTGCAGGTGCGTGACCAGGGAGCGCATGATCTCGGCAAAGCGCGGGTCGCCCGCACCCTCCAGGCGCTGCAGCACGGCCTGGGTCAACTCGTTCTCGTTCGATGGGGTCATTGTTCTTGTCTCCGGATGGTTGTTGTGCAGTGATCGTCAGGTGGGCTGCCCGAGCCGCTCGCGTATCGGCCCGAGGATGGCCGCGTTGTCGGCCCCCAGCGTGGGCGGCGCCGTGACTTCCAGTGCGCGTTCGCCGTCGAAGCTCACGGGCGAGCGGATGGTGCGCCAAGTGCCGCCCTCGGGGTGGGTGGTGCTCACTTCCAGCTGCAGGTGGCGGGCCTGCGGGTCCTGCATGGCCTCGCGGGTGTCGTACATGGGGGCGTGGGGCACGTCCTCGGCTTCGAGCCGGGCGCACCAGGTGGCGCGCGGCTGCGTGCGGAACAGGCCGCCCAGCAAATCGATCAGGTCCTCCTGGTGCACGATGCGCGCCTCGCGCGTGGCAAAGCGCGGGTCGTCGAACAGGCGCGGGCGCTCGATGGCGTTGGCCAGGCCCTGCCAGAACTTCTCGGGCGAGGACATGTGCAGCGCGATCCACAGCCCGTCGGCGCATTCGAGCACGTAGGACTGCGAGACGCTGGGCCGGCTGTAGGGGCCCATGACCTCGTCTTCCGAGAAGTAGTGCGTGAACGCGTCGAGGTTGAAGTGGCACATGGCTTCGAGCATGGACACCTCGACCTTGCGGCCCACACCCGTGCGCCCGCGCTCCACGATGGCGCCCAGCACGCCGTAGGCGGCGTAGAAGCCGGTCATCGCATCGGCCAGCGCCGGGCCCACCACGCGCGGGTTGGCGGGGTTCACCAGCAGCTTGAGGAAGGCGCTCGCGGCCTGGGCCACGGTGTCGTAGGCGGGGCGCCCCGAGGCCGGGCCGGTCTGGCCGAAGCCGCTGATCGCGCAGTACACCAGGCGCGGGTTCAGGCCACGCAGCCGGGCCTCGCCCGCGCCCAGCCGGTCGGCCGCGCCGGGGCGAAAGTTCTGGATGTAGACGTCCGCGTCCTTCACCAGCTCGTCGAACACGGCCGCGTCCTCGGGCAGCTTGGGGTTGAGCGTGATGCTGCGCTTGTTACGGTTGTAGGTCTGAAAGTGCGGGCTGTAGAGCCCGCCGCGGAAGGCGCGGAACGGGTCGCCCGCGCCGGGCTGCTCGATCTTGATGACCTCGGCGCCCAGGTCGGCCAGGAACATGCCTGCCGCCGGGCCCGTGATGAACGTGCCTTGTTCCAGCACCTTGATGCCACTGAGGACTTTGTGCACCTCGTTGTCTCCTGTCGTTGTGTGGGGCCCCGCAGGGGGGCTGTGAGCGAATGTAGGGTGCACGCAGGATTCCTGGAAATGATTGTTTTTCATGGTTACCATCGATGGCATCGATCAACTAGGAACGTCAACACGTTCTCGGACCTCCATGGAACTGAGGCATCTGCGCTACTTCATCGCCCTGGCCGGCTCGCTCAACTTCACGCGCGCGGCCGAGCGGCTGCACGTGACGCAGTCCACGCTGTCGCACCAGATCAAGCAGTTGGAGGACGAGATCGGCGCCGCGCTGTTCGACCGCGCGGGCAAGCGCGTGGCGCTGACCGAGGCGGGCGACGAGTTCCTGCACCATTGCACCAAGGCGCTGCGCGAGATCGACCTGGGCCTGGGGGCCCTGCGCCAGAACAGCTCCGAGGCCGTGGGCGAGCTGCACATCGGCTCCACCCACACCTTCAACCTGGGCTTCATCCCGGGCTGCATCGCGGCCTTCCACGAGCGCCACCCGCGCGTGAAGGTGGTGGTGGAAGAACTCCCGGCCGACCAGATCGCCACGCGCCTGCAGCAGGGCACGCTGGACCTGGGCATCGCCTACCGGCCCGCCGCGCCCGGGCCGCTGCAGTTCGAGCCGCTCTACAACGAGGAGATGGTGCTGGTGGTGGCGCGCGGCCACCCGCTCGCGCGGCGCAAGCGCGTGCGCATGGTGGAGCTGCACCGCATGCCCATGGCGCTGCTGCCCGCAAGCTTTGCCACACGGCAGATGCTCGATGAGTGCTTTCGCTCCTGCGGCGCCGAGCCGCAGGTGGTGGCCGAGATCAACACCCTGGCCCCCATGATGGAGCTGGTGGGCAAGACGCAGCTCGCTTCCATCGTCGCGGCCAATGTGGTGGCTCCGAACTCGGGCCTGGTGGTGGTGCGCCTTGAAAGCCCCACGCCCGTGCGCACGCCGGGCATGCTGTGGTCACCGGGGGCGCGTGAGTCGGTGCCCACGCGCGCCTTTTCCACCATCGTGCGCAAGCTGGCGCTGCATGGCAGCCTGCGGGATGTGGCCAAGCGGCAGGGGCAGGCGGCATGAGGCCTGCCGTTCAATCAACACTTCAGTGGTTCGGCGCGCTGCGCACGCAACTGGCACAGGCCAAGGCCAGTGCCCCCGCGCAAGGGCCGCCCCGCCGCGAAGGCGGCGTATCCAGCGCTTGCGCTGGGGGCGTCCCCCTCCCAGATTGCGAAGCAATATGAGAGAGGGGTGAAGGCGCGAAGCGCCTCAGGGGGGGGTCAGCCAAACTTCACCCAGTGGTTGTCCATGCGTGCGCCGGTGAGTTCCTTGGCGTGTGCATGGGTGAGTGGTGTGGATGCGCGCGCATCTTCCAGCGAGTGCGAGACTCCGGCGGCCCACAAGCGTCCATGGCTGCCCACGGCCAGCGCGCACACTTCTTCCAGCCCCACCAAGCCGCGCCATTGGCCCTCGGGCGTGAAGGTGGCCACGCCCTGGCTGCGCGGGCAGCTCACGGCCCAGCCCTCGGCGGTGCTGGCAATGCTGCCGCCGTAGCCGGCCATGGACTGGCCGGCCGGGCACAGGCGCAAGGCCTTGCCATCGAACAGCGCGAGGATGGGCGCAGCCGCCTTGTCCGCCGCCTCGTCGTGCTCGGCCTGCAGGGCGATGCCCAGCACCGTGCGCTCGGCATTCCAGGCCAGGTGGCGCAGGCTCAGCCGTGGGTCGGGCAGGCGCCACTGGCCTTGCAGCTCGCCGCTCTCGCCGTGCAGCCGCACGATGCTCGAATCCATGGTGTGCAGGTTGCGCTTGACCCGGCCCGTTTCAGGCGCCGTGGGCACGCCGCCGTTGGCCACGATCAGCGTGGGCTTTTCTCCCCGGGCCGCGGGGGCCCAGATCAGCTCGTGCGCATCGATGCCGTGCGTGGCCCACTCGTCCTCGGTCTCCAGGCTGCGCGCATCGCGCTTGGCCACCAGGCTGGCGCCGGTGTCCACATCGGTCTCGGTGGTGTAGAGGTGGCGGCCATCGGCGCTGGCGAGCACATGGCCGTTGAAGGAGCGCGTGGCATCCACCCAGTGCCATTGGGCCTTGGCGGCCGGCTGGCCCGGATGCCAGCGCACCAGCCAGTCGCCGGGACGGCGTGCGGTGGCAAGCAGGCTGCCATCGGGCAACTGGCTGATGCCGTGGGCGCGCGTGGGCACTTCCAGCACATGGCGCGCGCGCAGGGGCGAGGGGCTGCCGGCCTGGGCCGCGAGCACGCCGATGCGGTAGCTCCCATCGGCCTGCTGCCAGGCCCCCAGCAGCTGCATTTCCGTGCCTTGGGGTGCGGCATGCGCGGCCAGGGGCACGGCCGCCAGGCCGCCCATGAACACCAGGGCCTGGCGGCGGCTCAGTGCTGTGCGCACCTCAGTCTCCATCCGCATCTGAAAAACCGATGCTCACCTGCAGCGCAGGGGCGATCTCGGCTTCGGCCAGGCGCTTGAGCGCGGCCAGCTCCTTGGAGGCCTGCAGCACCCGTTCGCCACCGGCCTTGCCCGTGGCACCCGATTGGTCGATGGCCTGCAGGGCCTTGTCCACACGCTGCGTGGTGGCCAGCAGCTGGTCGGCCAGCGGGTTCAGGCCGCGGCCGCGCAAATAGGTTTCCAGCGGCACCAGGGCCTCGCCGGGCGTGGGCGTGGCCGCGCTTTCGGGCAGAACGGCCAGGGTGCGCAGGGCGCTCCATTCGGCCTTCCAGGCGGCAGATGCCTGGCCACTCGCGGCGCGCGGGTACTCGGGCGTGCGCGTGCCCTGGGCGGCGCGCAGCGGTTTTTCCATGTGGGCCCAGCGCAGGCGCTCGATGCCGCCCACCCACTGGTTGATGAATTCGCCCATAGCCGCGGTGGATCGCTCCTGCTCGTCCTCGGCCGCCCAGTCGGTGCCGGCAGCAGCGTCGAAGGCGCCGGCCACGGCCACGGCCTCGCGCTCGATGTCCAGGGCCACTTCCACCGCATAGCTGCAGGCCGGCGATGCCGGCGCGACGGGTTGCGTCCACAGCAGCCATTCGAGCGCCGGCAGGCCCTTGGCGGGCGTGCCCACGCGCTCGAAGGCCTTGGCGCCCTGGGGCTGGGTCTTGACGGCGCGCTCGATCAGGGCGGGGCGCGTGGGCGCAAAGTCCATCTGGCGCTGCGTGCGGCGCGCGATCACGGGGCCCACGGCCACGGCGCCCAGGGTCTCCCAGGCCATCATGCTGCGCTGCCAGGCGCCGCGGGCGTTGGTCAGTGCGGCCTGCGACTGGCCGGCCGGCGCCTCGCACAGCGCACGCACGGCCGGCGCCAGGGCCTGCGCGGCGGCGGCGAACTCCTGCGCACGCGGCTTGCCCCAGTGGCCGTACAGGCTCTGCAGCGCATGCGTGGTGTCGTAGAAGGGCACGGCATTGAGCTTCCAGCCGGTCTGGGCCTGGGCGGGCAGCAGCAGGGCGGCGAGGGCCAGGGCGGCGGCCGTTGCACGAAGGGGGTGGTGTTTCATAGCGACTCCACGAACTTGACCAGCGCATCGCGCTCGGCCTTGTTCATCTTCAGGACCTGGTTCTTTGCCGCTTCGGCCTCGCCGCCATGCCACAGCACGGCCTCGAGCACGCCGCGTGCGCGGCCGTCGTGCAGCAGCCGGGTGTGGCCGTTCACATCCTTGATCAGGCCCGTGCCCCACAGCGGCGGGGTCTTCCACTGCCGGCCATTGGCGGCGAAGTCGGGCCGGTTGTCGGCCAGGCGTTCGCCCATGTCGTGCAGCAGCATGTCGGTGTAGGGCCAGATGCGCTGGCCCGAGAGCGCCTTGCTCGTCAGGTGCGGGAAGGGGCCTTCCTGGGTGACATAGCTCGGCCGGTGGCAGGTGGCGCACTGGGCCTGGGCGAACAGCGCCTGGCCGCGCAGCACCTGGGCGTCCTTGGGGTTGCGGCGCGCGGGCGGCGCCAGCGTGGCCTGGTAGAAGACCACGTCGTCGAAGGTCTTGTCGTCGATCTCCACGCCGGGCTGGCCCTGTGCCGCGGCACTCTTGCCGCTGGGGGCGGCCAGGCAGTCCTTCTGCGTGGGCGTGCAGGTCTCGTTGGCGAAGTGCCTGGAGGTGATGCCCATGTCGCCCTGGAAGGCGCCGCCGGTCTGGTGCGCGATGGTCGCGACATTGCCCTTCCAGCCGAAGCGGCCCAGCATCATCTGGCCCGAGGGCGCGTCCCACACGCGGTTGGGAACGCCCTTGATCGGGCCACCCGCCGCGGCCTGGTCGGCCGCATTGGCAAGGATATCGGCTTCGGCAATGGCTTCGAGCAGGCCCACGCCGATGATCTGCGGCGCGATGCGCGGGCTCGCCATGATCTCGGGGTGCATGGGGCCGTAGCCCAGGTCGGCAAAGCCGTAGCTCGGGTCCAGCAGCTCGTAGGGCGTGCCGTCGGCGAACTTGCCCTTGATGGTCTTGTAGCGCAGGGTCACGCGGCCCTCGGGCTTGACGCCCTGCACGCCCGCGTTGTTGAACTGGTCGCCATAGACCGGGTCGTGCTTGGGGCCGCCATGCGCATCCGTGCCGGGAATGGACAGGCGGATCAGCAGCGCCACCGTGGGGTCCTTGGTGTCACCCAGGCGGTTGAAGATGGCCGGCGGCTCGCCCCGGCCGTCCTGCACGTGGCAGCCGCCGCACGAGCGCGCGATGAAGTGCGGGCCCAGGCCGTCGCGCGCCTTGGTCGAGGCCGGTGCCTCCACCCAGTTGCGGCGGAAGAACGAATTGCCGATCACGAAGCGTGTGCGCTCGGCATCGTCCAGGTTGGCGGCGGGAAAGGAGAAGGCATTGCGGCCCGTGGCGAACACCGTGGTGTTGCCACCGACCTTCTCGCCGAGCGGGTCGGCGGGGGTGTCGGCCATGAGGCCGCCCAGGGCCGCGAGGCCGATGCTGGCAACCGCCAGGCGCAGGGCGCGCCGGCGGTAAGGGGCTTGCAAAGGGAACATGGAACGAAAGGAAAGCGCAGGGAGCCTCAGGGTTGCACCAGCGTGAGCTTGGTGATGCCGATGGCGTTGGCGGCTTCCACGAGGTCCTTGGATTGCTGGGTCAGGCTGTCGATGGTCTTCTGGATGCGCTGGCGGCCCGGCGCATCCTTGCCGCCGATGATCTCACGGTCGAACGGCGCCTGGATGCCTTCGGCGGCCGCCACCGAGGCGGCGATCTGCTGGCTGGTCTTGTCGGCCAGGGCCGGGTTCTTGGCGGCGACCAGGTCGCGCAGCGAAGCGCCCTTGACCAGGCTGCCGTCGGCGCGCTTGTACTCGCCCAGCCAGACGTTCTGGATGCCCTTGGCATTGGTCACGGCGTCGCGGTGCGTGTTGTCGGAGAAGCAGGAGTGCTCGTCTTCCTGGTCCTGGCTATTCAGGGCCACTTCCAGGCGCTCGCCCGCCAGTTCGCCGCGCGAGAGCGAGCCCAGGCCCACGAGCATCTTGCGCACCGACTCCATGTTGCCCTTGGTGAACTTGGCGCGGTAGTTGGACTTGCCCTCGGGCGCCCAGGACTTCACCAGGAAGGACAGGTCGTCGATCAGCAGCTCGGTCACCACGTTCAGGTACTGGCGGCGGCGGTCGGCATTGGGCTTCTTGCCGTCCACGAAGTCCTCGAAGCTGCGGTTGCCCGGGCCGGTTTCCGACAGGTCCTGGCCCCACAGCAGGAACTCGATGGCGTGCCAGCCGGTGGCGATGTTCTCCTCGCCGCCGCGCTCGTTCTGCGCCGCCAGCGCCTTCTTGGTGATGGCGATCTTGCGGTTGTTGATCAGGCCGGCCTTGGGCTTGCCTTCCACGCTGTCCACGTAGGACTCGTCCATGGGCCAGGCGTTCATCCGGCCCTCGGGGCCCTTGTCGTCGTCGATGGGGCCGCCATAGAAGCGAAAGGCCTCGGTCTGGCCATAGAACTCGCGTGCGGCGAGCCAGGTCTTGCGCGCCTCGGCCAGGGCCTCGGCCGATGGCTGGGCCGTGAAGGCCTTGATGGCCGCCTGCATGGCCTTGGCGCTGGTCAGCGTGTCTTCGTAGTTGGCATGCACCAGCGTGGCGTACTGCGCTGCCACCGCCGCAGCCGTCACGGCCTGCTGGGCCTGGGCGGCCGTGCCCTGTGCCTGCGCCACACCCACCAGGCCCAGGGGGCTCGCAGCGATCAGGGCCGCGGCCAGGGTGGTGGTGTGCAACAGCTTGGTTTTCATGCGTTTCTCCTCAAACAACGAAGACGGGTGACAAGGCAGACCTGCCGGGAACGGTCCGGTCCGGCAAGGCGCCAGGCCGTGGGAAGTCCGGTGGAAAGTCCAGTGGGTATCGGTGGGGCGCAAGCCCGCAGGGAAAGGCGGCGCCACGGTGCAGCCCGCCCTTGATCGCAGTGATTATAAGAATGGGTTTTATTTGCATTGGTGCGGGAAGGGAATTTTCCGCTACCCCGGGGCGCGGCGGCCTGCGGCCCACGAAAAAGGGCGGGGCCCTGCATCACTGCAGGGCCCCGCCCAGCCGCGCCAGGCGCGGCATCCCATGACTTGTTTCCCTGCGGCGTTGCCGGTCAGCCCAGGCGTGGCTGCTTGGGGGTGGCCGTGAGGTAGCCCACGGCAGCGCCCGACTTGTTCTTGTAGTTGGCGATGATCAGCGGATCCAGCGTGGGCTTGACCACGTTGTGGATGCTGCCCCAGTCACCGGCGTGCTGGAAGTTGCTCATGATGTAGGTCCAGCCGTTGATCTCGTCCACGGCATGCAGGCCGGTGGATTCGCCGCCCGCGGGGATGGACATCAGGCGCGACAGCTTCTTGGTGTCCACGTTGTAGGCCCACAGGAAGTTGTTCACGTGCTGGCCGCTGTCCTCGCCGATGAACAGGGTGCGCATCTTTTCCGAGAACTTGAGGTTGTCGGGGTTGCCGATGGTGTCGGGGTTGGCCGTGTTGCCCAGCGCGTCGGCCGTGATGTCCTCGCCCACCAGCAGGGCCTTGGTGTCCACGGGCATCCAGTCGCTGTTGATGGCGGCGCCGGCCGTGTCCTTCTGGCCGCCGCGCAGGTTCAGCGCCATCACGGCACCGGCGTTGATGGCCTTGGGCACCGAGACGCCGTTGCCCGCCACGTTCAGCGCGTTGCCGGCCACCATCGAGGTCTGCACGTTCTGCAGCGCCGAGTAGGCGATCTTGTCCTTGGCGTTGACGGTCGTGCCTTCCATCTTGGTGAAGCCCATGCTCGCGCCCACGAAGGCGGCGTAGCGGTGGGTTTCGAGGAAGGCAGCGGCCTTCTCCATGCCGGGCTTGATCTTGATCCACTCTTCCTTGCCGTTGGCCACGATGCGGGTGTAGGTGGCATCGTTCGGGTTGGCCGTGGCCACGGCCATGATGTCCGTGGCCTTGAGCGTGTTGGCCAGGGCTTCGATCTCGGCGCTGTTGGCCGAGCCGAGCTTGATCCAGGTCAGCGGCGCGCCGGCGGTGGCCTTGGCGTCCACCGTGAAGCCGGCGCCGACCTTGGCGGCGTACAGCGTGCCCGAGGACAGGTCCTTCTCGCGGTCGGCCACGAACACGAAGTAGGCACTGTTGGTGGCGTCGTCACCCATCAGCGCGGTGCGCTGGTCGGGCATGACCTGCACCAGCTCGTGCGAGATGCGGCCCATGCAGAAATGCTTCTTGATGCTGGCGGTGCCGTCGGCGTTCACCGTCACTTCGGGCATGTGGCCGTAGTGGTAGGGGTTGGCGCGGCTCGCGTCGCCGTACAGGTTCTTGCTGTAGGCCTGGAACTGGGTGTTGCTGGCGATGGTGAAGGCGTCGGGCTCGTACTCTTCGCTCGACAGGTGCGTGCCCCAGGGCGAGAGGCTGGCGCCGCAGGTGATCCACAGGCCGTGCACCTTGGAGGTGTCCACGTTGTGGTACTTCACCAGGCTCAGTTTGCCGGTGTTGGGGTCCTGGTCCAGCGTGAGCACGGCGATGGGCGAGGGCAGCTTGCCGTACATGTCGGTCTTGCCGTCCTGGGCCCAGGTGGTGTACTCGAACTGCACCACGGCGAACACGTGGTTGCCCTTGACGCCGTCGACCTTGGCGTTGGGCACCGTCAGCAGCGAAGTGCCATCGGGTGCGTCCGAGAAGAACTGGCGCTCCTTGCCGGCCACCGTGGTGTCGATGATGGGCTGGTTGTTGATGTCGTAGTAGCTGCCGGCAACGATGTTGCCACCCTTGACGTTGGCCACCGTGTCGCCGGTGATGAAGAAAGGCTGGTAGGCCAGCGCGTAGCTTTGCACCGAGTTGTCGCTCAGCGTGACCTGCATGGTCGAGCCCACGGTGTTGGTGGCCATGGCGGCCGGGTTGGCTAGCGTGGGGGCGGCCATCGAGGTGAAGGCCGTGGAGACGTAGCTGGCGCCATCGCCGCCGCCGCCACAGGCGGTCAGCAGCGCGGCGGCAGCGCCGCCCGTGGTCAGGGGAAGCAGGGGAATGCCGGCCAGGAATTGGAGGGCCTGGCGGCGCGAAGGGGTGGACGCAGAGGTCATGGTGGAGTGCAGCTTCCGTGGTTTGTTATATGGGTTTTTATAGAGAGCGCTCCGGTGCCCTTGCGCCCTGCGGGCAGGGCCAGGCAGCCAGGCTGCTCTCTTGGTGGCGGATGCTAAGAACACTGTGTGACAACCATTTGACGGTGCTGTGGCGGCTGCTCCACAGGCCCCCGAATCGCCCTGCGCGCCGAGTGCTCTTGCGTCACGGATCGGTCATATCCGATTCCTAGACTGCGCTCTCCCATGACCAACCAATACCACGAGGAGTGCGGCTCTCATGAGCAAAACTATTTCTGACAAGGTCGTTCGCAACGACGCGGGCAACACCCCCTTCAGTGCCATCCTGGAGGTTCAGCTGTCACGCCGCACTGTCACGCGCGGCGGCCTGAGCGCGGCGCTGGCCTTGCTGACGGGCACCAGCCTGTCCGCCTGTGGCGGCAGCGACGACGAGCCGCTCAAGCTGGGCTTCACCTCGCTGGCCAACTCCATGACCGACGCCTGCGTGGTGCCACCGGGCTACGTGGCCCAGGTGCTGGGTGCCTGGGGCACGCCGCTCAACGACAGCGCCGCCGAATGGGACCGTGACGGCAAGAACACCTCCAAGGACCTGCTCAACTCCACCGGCATGCACCACGACGGCATGCACTACTTCCCGCTCGACGGCAGCTCCAGCGAAGGCCTGCTGGTGGTCAACCACGAGTACATCGACGAGAAGGCCCTGCACCCCGCCGGCCCGACCACGGTGAACAACAAGCGCCCTGCGGAAGAAGTGCGCAAGGAAGTCAACGCCCACGGCGTGGCCGTGATGCACATCCGCAAGACGGGCAATGCCTGGGCCATCGTCAAGAACTCGCGCTACAACCGCCGCTTCACCTCGGCCACGCCGATGGCGCTGGCCGGCCCGGTCGGCGGCACCGACTGGGTCAAGACCCCGTACTCGCCCACGGGCACCACGGTGCGCGGCACCAACAACAACTGCGGCAACGGCACCACGCCCTGGGGCACCTACATCACCGCCGAAGAAAACTGGGCGGCCTGCTTCGTCAACACCAATGCATCGGGCCTGCCCGCCCACCAGGTGCGCGTGGGCGTGCCCACCTCGGCCGGCCGCTACAAGTGGGAAACCGCTGCCGGCGACGCCACCGAAGTGCAAGGCGAGTTCGCCCGCTTCAACGTGACCCCGAGCGGCAGCAGCGCCCTGAACGACTGGCGCAACGAAGTCAATGGCTTTGGCTACCTGGTCGAGATCGACCCCTACGACCCCGGCAGCGTGGCGACCAAGCGCACCGCCATGGGCCGCTTCGCGCACGAAGGCGCGGCCTACGGCAAGCCCGAAGCCGGCAAGCCGCTGGCCTTCTACAGCGGTGACGATTCGCGCTTCGAGTACATCTACCGCTTCGTCTCCGACGCCAACTGGGATCCGGCCGATGCGCGCCGCAGCGACCGCCTGGCCGTGGGCGCCAAGTACCTGGACAAGGGCACGCTGTACGTCGCGCGCTTCAACGAAGACGGCTCGGGCACCTGGCTGCCGCTGACGCTGGCCGCCGTGGGCAAGGACGGTACCAAGCTCGGCGACAAGTACAAGACCATCGATGAGATCCTGATCAACACGCGCGCCGCGGCCGACTTCGTGGGCGCCACGCCCATGGACCGCCCCGAGTGGACGGCCGTGCACCCCTCCAACGGCGACGTGTACGTGACGCTGACCAACAACACCAGCCGCAACGCCACCACCGGCACCAACGCTGCCAACCCGCGCCTGAACAACGCCAACGGCCACATCGTGCGCTGGCACGACACGCCCAATGCGAACACCTTCAAGTGGGAAATCTTCGTGTTCGGCTCCGAAGCCGGTGCCGCCGCCGACACCAACCGCTCCGGCCTGACCACGCTGAACCAGCTGGCCAGCCCCGACGGCCTGGCCTTCGACGACCGCGGCATCATGTGGATCCAGACCGACAACGGCATCGATGGTGGCCGCAACAACGCCGTGGCCCGTGCCACCAACGACCAGATGCTGGCCGTGATCCCTGGCGCCATGACCACCGACAGCAAGGGCACGGGCCCGGTCATCAACGCCCAGAACCAGGGCGACCTGCGCCGCTTCTTCGTCGGCCCGAACGAGGCCGAGATCACCGGTTTTGCCTACACGCCGGACTACAAGACCATCTTCCTGAACATCCAGCACCCGGTGAACTGGCCGGCCTACGGCACCAGCGACGCCACGACCGCCCCGACGGGCACCGTGCGCCCCCGCTCGTCCACCGTGGTCATCCAGAAGGCGGACGGCGGCCCCATCGGGGTGTGAGGTTTTTGCTGGGCAGTCAGTTGCCTCTTTGCAGGCTGTCACGCGCAGGCGTGGCAGCCTTTTTTCATGGGCGCAGCCCCGGGGCGGCAGGCGGCTCGCAAGCCGCGGGGATTCAGTAGTCGGAGCCGTAGGGCGACGGTGGCCGCGCGCGTGACGTGGGCCCGGGGGCCGGTGCGGCGGGTGCGCCGCCACCGCTGCCACCAGGTGCTGCGGGGTAGCCGATCTGGCCGCTGCCATCCTTGCTGCCCTTGCGCCCCGCAATCTGCCAGGCCGTGCGCTGGTCCACCAGGCGGGCCAGGAATTCGAGTTCCTCGTCCGTGTGGTTGATGGCACCGGCCGGCGTCAGCATGCGGCCATTGCGTGGCGCCACCTCGGCCCAGAAGGCCTGGTGGTAGGAGGCCTGGCTGACGACGGATTCGCCGCCGGCCGCAATGTCCACCGTGCCGTAGCAGTTGCAGAAGTAGCTGCGGAAATCCTGCTCGGGGAACACCTCGGCATACACCCCCGTGCCGCGGATGCCGGCCGTGGCCGTGGGCATGACCACCTGGCGCTCGCTGCCGCGCCCCCAGACGCTGGCCACCGCGCCGGAGAGCACGCGCAGCACCTTCACCGCCGCGGGGGTCTCGCCTTCGAGGGCGATGCGGGTGTTCTGGCGCACCATGAAGGCGTCCTTGCCCACGGTGAAGACCACACTGGAGCCCGGCCCGGTCTCGACCCGGTCGCCGGGCGCGATGGTCTCGCCCGCGGCCAGGGCCTGGCCATTGCGCAGCACGTCGCCGCGCATCTCCACCACGTTGCGGCCCTGCTGCGCGTGGGCCGCGGTGAACCCGCCAGCGGCGGCCCAGGCTGCGGCTGCCTGCAGCAGGCTGCGCCGCTGGTACCAGGTAACTTCGTCCTCAGTGCGGCCCTGGAGCTGGTGCTGGCTGTTCGTCATGGGGTTCTTCCGAGGAGGGGTTGGCTGGCGGGAGAAAGCAGTCGCGGAACGTGAACACGATGGAGGTCAGGAACATGGCAGTCACCAGAAGCTGCAAGCCCGAAAGCATTCCCTTGGCGACCTCCTGGGGCATGCCCAGCAGGATCAGGATGGCGGCCAGGATCAAGCTCAGCAGCAGGCCTGTCATCAGGACGAAGAGCCAGCCCAGGCCGAACATCAAAAATGCCTTCATATTGCGGCCGCAGGCCACAAAACTGAAAAACAAGGCCTTGACGGGGGAAATGCCGTGCCAATAGACCAAGCCTGGAGCGTGCCAGAAGGTCATGGACAAGAGGACGGACAGCAAGGCATGCAGCAATGCGGCTTGCTGGACCGCTGCCGTTTCCATGATCTCACGGGACAGACTGCCTTCGCCCAGGTAAAAGCCCGCCAGCACGCCGCCATCTATCAAGGTCGGGACGCCAAGAATGGCCAGAAAGCCCGCGACATAGAGGCCGCCCAGTACCAGGATGCGGCGCGAGCATTCACTTCCACTGAGAAAGGCGACCAGCAGGACCGAAGGCTTGGGGAATCGTCCTTGCACGGCCTCGGCGGAGGCGACCATCATGGCCAGGGTCGCAGCGGGCGCCAGCCAGAGTGCCAGCGCCCTGCCCACGACCGGGACCATCCCGACCAGATACATGATGGCGATCAACAGCATCGACACGCCGGCCAGTGCCATGGGTTGCTGGCGGAACGTCCTGAGCCCGAGCTTGACCCAGTCGAGTCCAGTGCGGGCAGGGACGATGTTGAGTTTCATGGGGACGAGGCCGGTTCAAAAAGTCAGCCCCTGTTCATGGGCTTGACGCACTTGTGGGAGGAGATTGCGCCGAATTTACTCCAGCGCACCATGGCCGTGGCTCCATGGGGGCATGAACCAACGCGGCGTTGTGTGACATTCCTCGCGGAATGGGCTGGGCAAATGGGGTCTTGTTCAGCCCGCGTGCACCGGCTGCGCCACGCGGCCGCGCAGCACGCGCTCGAAGTGCGTCGGGTCGTGCGGCTTGAGCATGGAGGCCTCGCGCGGCAGGTAGAAATCCCACAGGCGCGAGATCCAGAAGCGCAAGGCGCCGGCGCGCAGCATGGCCGGCAGCAGCTCGCGCTCGGCCGCGGTGAGGGGGCGCACGGCCTGGTAGGCGTCCAGCATCGCCCGTGCGCGCTCGGGGTCGTGGGCGCCCGTGGGCAGGTCGATGCACCAGTCGTTCAGACACACGGACAGGTCGAACAGCCAGGTGTCGACGCCGGCAAAGTAGAAATCGAAGAAGCCCGTGAGCTCCTCGCCGTCGAACATCACGTTGTCGCGGAACAGGTCGGCATGCACCGGCCCGGTGGGCAGGGCGGCGTAGGCGGACGAGGCCGCCACATGGTTCTGGTAGGCCAGTTCCGCGCGCAGCAGCGCCGCCTGGCTGGCGTCGATGTGGGGCAGCACCACGGGCACGGTCTCGTTCCACCAGAGCAGGCCACGCAGGTTGGGCTGGTGGCGGTCGTAGTTGCGCCCGGCCAGGTGCATGCGCGCCAGCATGGCGCCCACGGCGGCGCAGTGCACCGGGCCGGGGGCCAGCTGGCTCTTGCCGCGCAGCTTGCTCACCACGGCGGCCGGCTTGCCGCACACCTTGTGCAGGATGTCGCCGCTTTTGTCGCCGCGCGGGTCGGGCACGGGCACGCCACCGTGCGCCAGGTGCTTCATCAGGTGCAGGTAAAAGGGCAGCTGCTCGGCCGTGAGGCGCTCGAACAGCGTGAGCACGAACTCGCCCTGGTCGCTGGTCAGGAAGTAATTGGTGTTCTCGATCCCGCCTTCGATGCCGCGCAGCGCGACCAGCTCGCCGAGGTTCAGGCGGCGCAGCAGGGCGCGCGCCTCTTCATTGGAGACTTCAGTGAAAACGGCCATCGCTCAGCGGGGAAAGTGCGGGAAGGAGAAAGAAGAAGAGGCGGAACAGGACGTGCGGCGCGCAGGCGCGCGCGGACACGGAGCGGGGCTCAGAACTTCAGGACGTTCCAGACCCGGGGGGCGGTGTTGGTCTCGGCGCCGTTGAGGGCACCGGTGCGGCCGCGCGCGCCGTCGGGCGACTGCACTTCGTAGCTGGGCATGTTGCCCGCCTTGGGCTGCACGTTGATGCTCTGCGTCTGGCCGCCCACGCGCAGTTCGTCGACACGGCTGCCCGCGTCCTCGATCTGGATGCGTTCGGTGCGCTGGTTGGTGCGCCCGGACAGGGGCTCGGGCGTGGTCAGCGCCTCGGCGGGCCGGGGGGTGCCCGCGGGGGCATTCTGGCCCGGGGTCTGGGCCAGGACGGGGCCGCCGGCCAGGGCCAGCAGCAGGGAGAGGTGAACAGCGCGCATGGGCCGATTGTAGAGCGCGCCGCGCCAGGGTGCTGCGGGTGCCCTGGCCGTGCACAATGGCTCCCCATGAGCAATAAAAAGACCCTGGTGCTGGTAGACGGCTCCAGCTACCTGTACCGCGCCTTCCACGCCATGCCCGACCTGCGGGCCGTGCCGGGCGACCCCACGAGCGCGGCCACGGGCGCCATCCGCGGCATGATCAACATGATGCAGGCCCTGCGCAAGGAAGTGCACGCCGACTATGCGGCCTGCATCTTCGACGCCAGCGGCCCGACCTTCCGCGACGCGATCTACCCCGAGTACAAGGCCCAGCGCGCGCCCATGCCCGACGACCTGCGCACCCAGATCGACCCCATCCACGAGGTGGTGCGCATGCTGGGCTGGACGGTGCTGGCGATTCCCGGCGTGGAGGCCGACGACGTGATCGGCACCCTGGCCGTGACGGCCGCCAAGCAGGGCGTCGAGGTCATCGTGAGCAGCGGCGACAAGGACCTGTCGCAGCTGGTGGACGAGCACATCACCATCATCGACACCATGAACGGCAAGCGCCGCGATGTGGCCGGCGTGACGGCCGAGTTTGGCGTGCCCCCGCACCTGATGGTGGACTACCAGACCCTGGTGGGTGATGCCGTGGACAACGTGCCCGGCGTGCCCAAGGTGGGCCCCAAGACGGCCGCCAAGTGGCTCATGGAATACGGCTCGCTGGCCGAACTGGTCGCACGCGCCGGCGAGATCAAGGGCGTGGCCGGCGAAAACCTGCGCAACACGCTGGACTGGCTGCCCACGGGACGCCAGCTGGTCACCATCAAGACCGACTGCGACCTGGTCGAGCACATCGTGGGCCTGCCCGCGCTAGACGCCATGGCCATGGGCGAGCAGCAGGTCGACGGCCTGCGCGTCTTCTACGAAAAGTACGGCTTCAAGGGCCTGGCGCGCGCGCTGGGCGGCGCAGCCGAGCCGGCTGCCGCTGCAGAAGCCGCCCCGGCCGCTCGCAAGAAGACCGGCGACACCGACACCGCCGACCTGTTCGCCGAGCCCGCGGCGGCGCAAGAGGGCGACGCTGCCGAAGCGCCTGCGCGCAAGGGGCGCTACGACACCATCCTGACCTGGGACGCATTCGACCGCTGGCTGGCCACCCTGCACGTGGCGCCGCTCACGGCGCTGGACACCGAGACCACCTCGCTCGACGAGATGCGCGCCGAGATCGTGGGCATCAGTTTCAGCGTGGAGCCCGGTGCGGCGGCCTATGTGCCACTGCGCCACGAAGGGCCCGAGGCCCCGGCGCAACTGCCCATCGACGAAGTGCTGGCGCGCCTCAAGCCCTGGCTCGAAGACCCGCGCCATGCCAAGCTGGGCCAGCACATCAAGTACGACCGCCATGTGTTCGCCAACCACGGCATCGAGGTACAGGGCTATGTGCACGACACCATGCTGCAAAGCTATGTGCTCGAAGTGCACAAGCCGCACGGCCTGGCCAGCCTGGCCGACCGCCACCTGGGGCGCAGCGGCATCAGCTACGAAGACCTGTGCGGCAAGGGCGCGCACCAGATCCCGTTTGCCCAGGTCGATGTGGCCAAGGCCGCCGAATACTCGTGCGAGGACTCCGACCAGACCCTGGACGTGCACAAGGCCCTGTGGCCGCTGCTCGAAGCCAACGACAAGCTGCGCGCCATCTACGAACTGGAGATGGCCAGCAGCGAGGCCCTGTACCGCATCGAGCGCAATGGCGTGCTGATCGATGCGCCCACGCTGGCCAACCAGAGCCACGAGCTGGGCCAGCGCATCCTGCAGCTCGAAACCGAGGCCTACGAGATCGCCGGCCAGCCCTTCAACCTGAGCAGCCCCAAGCAATTGGGCGAAATCTTCTTCGACAAGCTCGGCATGCCCGTGGTCAAGAAGACCGCCACCGGCGCGCGCAGCACCGACGAAGAGGTGCTCGAAAAACTGGCCGAGGACTACCCGCTGCCCGCCAAGCTGCTGGAGCACCGCAGCCTGGTCAAGCTCAAGGGCACCTACACCGACAAGCTGGCGCTGCTGGCGCTGCCGCGCACCGGCCGGGTGCACACCCACTACGCGCAGGCCGTGGCCGTCACGGGCCGGCTGTCGAGCAACGACCCCAACCTGCAGAACATCCCCATCCGCACGCCCGAGGGCCGGCGCGTGCGCGAGGCCTTCGTGGCGCCTGCGGGCAGTGTGATCGCGAGTGCCGACTACTCGCAGATCGAGCTGCGCATCATGGCCCACATCAGCGGCGACCAGTCGCTGCTACACGCCTTCCATGCGGGCCTGGACGTGCACCGCGCCACCGCGGCCGAGGTCTTCGGCGTGGCGGTGGACCAGGTCACGAGCGAGCAGCGCCGCTATGCCAAGGTCATCAACTTCGGGCTGATCTACGGCATGAGCAGCTTCGGCCTGGCCAAGAACCTGGGCATCGAGACCAAGGCCGCGGCCGCCTACATCGACAAGTACTTCCAGCGCTACCCCGGCGTCAAGCAGTACATGGACGAGACCAAGGCCGCCGCCAAGTCCATGGGCTATGTGGAGACCGTGTTCGGCCGGCGCCTGTACCTGCCCGAGATCAACTCGCCCAACGGCCCGCGCCGCAGCGGCGCCGAGCGCGCGGCCATCAACGCCCCCATGCAGGGCACGGCGGCCGACCTGATCAAGATGGCCATGGTGGCGGTGCAAAAGGAGCTCGACGCGCACAAGCCGGCCGTCAAGATGATCATGCAGGTGCACGACGAACTGGTGTTCGAGCTGCCCGAGGGCGAGGTGGAGTGGGTGCGCAGCCACATCCCGCGCCTGATGGCTGAAGTCGCCTCGCTCAAGGTTCCGCTGCTGGCCGAGGTCGGCGTCGGCCCCAACTGGGACAAGGCACATTGAGGGACGGTGGCGCTGGCGCGTTCCTTGCACGGTAGATCAGCATGCGCCTGCGCCATATCGAAGTCTTCAACGCCGTGATGCTCACCGGCAGCGTGAGCGCTGCCGCGCGGCTCATCAACGTCACCCAGCCGGCCGTGAGCCGCATCCTGGCGCATGCGGAGCTGCAGCTCGGCTTTGCGCTGTTCCACAGGCTCAAGGGCCGGCTGGTGCCGACCACCGAGGCGCAGACCCTGTACCCGCACATCGAGCGCCTGTTCGCCCAGCTCGACGATGTGCAGCGCCTGGCGGCCAGCCTCAAGGGCGACCGGCGCGAAGGCTCGCTGCACATCCTGACCGTGCTGGCGCTGAGCTACGAGGTGCTGCCGCGCGCGCTGCGCAGCTTCCGCGCGCTGCACCCCGATGTGGACGTGACCATCGACGCGCTGCACTCGCCGCAGATCATCTCGGCCCTGGTGCTGCAGGAGGCGGACGTGGGCTTCGTGTTCAGCTCCATCGCCCACCCTTCGCTGAGCCAAGAGCTGATTGCCGACGGCTACATGGTCTGCGTGGCGCCCAAGGGCCTGCTGGCGCCGCCACTGGTGCAGGCCGGCTGCGTGCACCTCGCCGACCTGGCGGACACGCCCGTGGTGCGCCTGGATGTGCGCGACCCCATCGGCACCGTGATGGGCCATGCCTGCCGCGAGGCCGGCGTGGGCCTGCGCACGGCCATCACGGTGCAGACCTACCACGCCGCGCTGGCCCTGGCGCAGCACGGCCATGGCGTGGCGCTGGTGGATGCCTGCACGGCCGCCTCGGCCGACCGCAGCCAGGTGGACGTGCTGGCCCTGGCGCCCCACATCCCGGTCCCCATCCAGTCGCTGCGCACCGTCAACCGCCCGGCCTCGCTGCTGGCCAGTGCCATGGCCACCTGCATGCGCCAGGCCGTGGCCGAGACCATGGCCAGCAAGGCACTGCCGGCTCCCCGGCCCTGAGCGGAGGGGGCTGGCGGCTCCCATAACTTTCCGGCATGGCCCACCCGGAGAAATGAATTGTTCAAGGCGGCGCTGAATTTCTACAGTGCACCCACGCCTTTCCATTCCATTTCTTTTCTCCGTCGCAAAGGGAACCCCATGCCAACCTCCGCCGCCGCCCGTGCCACCCTGCTGGCCGCCTGCCTGCTCGCCTGCTGCGCCGCCCAGGCCGATACGCTCAAGAAGATCGCCGACACCGGCAAGATCACCCTGGCCTACCGCGAATCGTCCGTGCCCTTCAGCTACCTGGCCGGCCCCGGCCAGCCCGTGGGCTTTGCGGTGGACATCGCGAGCGCCGTGGCCGACGCCGTCAAGAAGCGCCTGAACAACCCGGCCATCAAGGTCGAGCTGCAGCCCGTGACCTCGCTCAACCGCATTCCCCTGGTGCAGAACGGCACGGTGGACCTGGAATGCGGCTCCACCACCAACAACACGGTGCGCGGCAAGGACGTGCAGTTCGCCACCAACTACTTCTATACCGGCACGCGCCTGCTGGCCAAGAAGAGCTCGGGCATCAAGGGCTTTGGCGACATGGCCAAGCGCAAGCTGTCCACCACCTCGGGCACCACCAACGCCCAGGTGGTGCGCAAGTACGACCGCGACAACAAGCTGGAGATGGAGATGCTCATGGGCAAGGACCATGAGGACTCGATGCTGCTGGTCGAGACCGGCCGGGCCGAGGCCTTCGCCATGGACGACATCCTGCTCTACGGGCTCATGGCCAATGCGCGCAACCCGGCCGAGTGGGAAGTGGTGGGCGAAGCCCTGCAGGTCGAGCCCTATGCCTGCATGCTGCGCAAGGACGACCCGCAGTTCCAGGCGCTGGTCAATGGCGTCATCGGCGGCATGATGAAGTCCGGCAAGTTCGAGAAGCTCTACACCAAGTGGTTCATGTCGCCCATTGCGCCGCGCGGCCAGAACCTCAGGCTGCCCATGGGCAAGGAGCTGCGCGACAACCTCACGGCCCAGAGCGACAAGCCGGCCGTCTGAGAGGAGCCCCCGAGCATGTTGATGGCACAGCTTCGCCCCGCCACGCAGACCGTGGGCATCCTGGGCGGCATGGGGCCCGCGGCGGGCGCGGACTTCGCGCGCCTGTTCGTCGAGGCCTGCAGCGAGCGCATGGTGCAGCTGGGCATTCCCGTGCACGACCAGGCCTACCCCGAGCACTGGCTGGCCCAGGTGCCCATTCCGGACCGCACGGCCGCGCTGGACGACACCCGGGCGGGCGCGCACCAGCCCGCCGAGCCGCTGCTGCAGGCCACCGGCCGGCTTGCCGCGCTGGGCGCCCGTGCCGTGGCCATTGCCTGCAACACGGCCCATGCCTGGCACGGCCTGCTGCAGCAGCGCTTTCCGCAACTGGTCGTGCTGCACGGCGTGCAGGAGGTGGTGGCCCGCCTGGCCGCACGGCAGGTGGGCAGCGTGGGCCTGCTGGCCACGCGCGGCGCCTACGATGCCGGCCTGTACCAGGGCGAACTCGAGCGCGCGGGCATCGCCTGCCACCTGCCCACCGAGGACGAACGCGAGCGCCTCATGCAGGGCATCTACGACGGCGTGAAAGCCGGCAACTATGTGCTGGCGCGCCAGCGCTTCGAGTCGGTGGCGCTGGCGCTGCAGCAGCGCCATGGCACGGACACCCTGGTCATGGGCTGCACGGAGATCCCGCTGGCGCTGTCCGAGGGCGGCCGTCTGCCCGGCATGGCGCTGGTCAATCCGTCTGCGGTGCTGGCCGCTGCGCTGGCGCGGCAGGCCTATCTGGACGCGGTTCCCGCGGCCGCGTGATGGTTGTTGACGCGCGTCCCGTGGCCGCGTGATCGGCTGCGGGCCATGCGCCTGCAGCGCTTTTCATCCAAGGAGTTCGACCATGGCTTGCGTGTCTGCCCGTGGGTGGCGCCCCGGTACCTGCGTTCTTGCCGCACTGCTCGCCGGGTGCGGGCTGCTGGCCGCCGGCCCCGCCCTGGCCCAGCCGGCGGCCACCGAAGCGCCTGCCGCGGGCACCTTGCAGCGCATCCAGGCGCGCGGGGCCGTGGTCATCGGCCACCGGGAGTCGTCCCTGCCCCTGTCCTATGTGGCCGATGGCCGGCCCATGGGCTACAGCGTCGATGTCTGCCTGCAGATCGCCCAGGCCCTGGGCCGGCACCTGCGCCTGCGCGAGACCCGGGTGGAGTACCGCCAGGTCACTTCCGCCACCCGCTTCGATGCCATCGAGAAAGGCGAGGTGGACCTGGAATGCGGCTCCACCACCAGCACGGCGCAGCGCCGCCAGCGCGTGGACTTCACCATCCCGCACTTCATCGCCTCCTCGCGCATGGTGGTGCTCAGCGCCAGGCCGTACGAGCGCATCGAGGACCTGGACGGCAAGGTGGTGGCCTCCACGGCCGGCACCACCAACATCGACTCGCTGGCCCGGGAGGCGCTGGCCAAGTCGGTGCGCCTTCGCATCGAGCCGGCGCGCGACCATGGCCAGGGCTTTGCCTGGGTGGTCGAGGGCAAGGTGGACGCCTTTGCCATGGACGACGTGCTGCTGTTCGGCCTGCGCGCCAGCCACAGCCGCCCCGAGGACCTCAAGGTGATCGGCAAGCCCATGACCATCGAGCCCTATGCGATCGCCTTCGAAAAGGGCAACCCCGCGCTCAAGGCCCTGGTGGACGCGGAACTGCGCCGGCTCATCGCGACGCGGGAGCTGCACCGCCTCTACGACAAGTGGTTCACCGCGCCCATCCCGCCGCGCGGCATCCACCTGGGCATGCGCATGCCGCACCTGCTCGTGGATTCGCTCAAGTACCCGAGCGACTACGTTCCCCCGTAGTGCCGAAAAGCCGTTCGCTGCCCCATGGGTTTGGGCGGGCGATGGCAGCCGCCGCGCAAACCGCCTAGACTGCGCGCTCGCCTTGCCCCATTCATTTTTGGAGATCACCGATGCTGAGCGACGACCACCGACAGGATGCCGAGGCCCTGGTACCCGGCCGCACCACCGACGCCGGCCCCTCGCGCCGCCTGGCCCTGCAGACCGCCCTGGGCCTGGGCTATGCCGCCGCGGCCACGCCGCTGATGGCGCAGACGGCCATTGCCACCCCGGCCGACGGCCTGACGGCGGGCGAGATCAGCTTCCCTGTGGGCGACTTCAAGGTGCCCGCCTACCGCGCCGCGCCGGCCGGCAAGACCGGCCTGCCCGTGGTGCTGGTGATCCAGGAGATCTTCGGCGTGCACGAATACATCGCCGACACCTGCCGCCGCTTCGCCAAGGCCGGCTACCTGGCCATCGCCCCGCAGCTCTACGCGCGCCAGGGCGACCCTTCCAAGTACACCGAGGCCGCCAAGATCACGGCCGAAATCGTCTCCAAGGTGCCCGATGCACAGGTCATGGCCGACCTCGACGGTGCCGTGGCCTGGGCCACCGCCAATGGCGGCGACGCCGCGCGCATTGGCATCACCGGCTTTTGCTGGGGTGGCCGCATCACCTGGCTGTATGCGGCGCACGGCCCGGTCAAGGCCGGTGTGGCCTGGTATGGCCGCCTGGTGGGCCAGCAGAGCGACCTCACGCCCAAGCACCCCGTGGACATCGCGCCCATCCTCAAGGCGCCGGTGCTCGGCCTGTACGGTGAAAAAGACACCGGCATCCCCCTTGACACGGTTGATAAGATGAAAACAGCCCTGGCCGGTGGCACCGCCGCCGGCAAGGCTTCGGAATTCGTGGTGTACCCCGACGCGCCCCACGCCTTCCACGCCGACTACCGCCCCAGCTATCGCAAGGAAGCGGCCGAAGACGGCTGGAAGCGTGCGCTGGCCTGGTTCAAGGCGAACGGCGTCGTCTGACCGACCGGCCGCTCTCCTACAATCAGCCGCCCCTGCATCCAGGGGGCGGCTTTTTTTGAGCCCGTGGTGCCCCCCGATTGACATAAGAACATCTATCTATCGCTCAATGGACGGTCACATACAGCTATGACTCTGATAGCAATCATCCTCGCCACCCTGGCCGCCGGCATCGGCAGCGTGTGGCTGGCCGCGCTGCTGATGCGCCTGGGCCTCGGCGGCCGCAGCGACAGCGTGGGGCCCCAGCACCTGCTGAGCCTGGCGGCCGGCGCGCTGCTGGCCACGGCCTTCATGCACCTGCTGCCCGAGGCCTTCGAGAGCCAGGCGGGCGCGCACGACCTGTTTGCCACGCTGCTGATCGGCGTGGTGTTCTTCTTTCTTCTGGACAAGGCCGAGCTCTGGCACCACGGCCATGAGCACAGCCATGCGGCGCCGGCCACCGGGCACGACCATGAACATGGCCACGACCACGGGCATGGCCACCACCATCACCATGGTGCCCCGCGTGCCGGCGGCTGGGCCGTGCTCACGGGCGACAGCGTGCACTGCTTTGGTGACGGCATCCTGATTGCCTCGGCCTTCATGGCCGACATCCGGCTGGGCATGATCGCGGCCGTCTCGGTGCTCGCGCACGAGGTGCCGCACCACATGGGCGACCTGGTGGTGCTGCGCCAGACCAGCCCGAACCGGCGCATGGCCCTGGTCAAGGTGTCGCTGGCGGGCGCCGTCACGGCCCTGGGCGGCATCGTGGGCTACTTCCTGGTGGGGCAGCTGCAGGACCTGCTGCCCTACTTCCTGGCGGTGGCATCGAGCAGTTTTGTCTACGTGGCCCTGGCCGACCTGATTCCCCAACTGCAAAAGCGCCTGTCCGCGCGCGAAACGGTGGCCCAGGTCGCCTGGCTGATCGCGGGCATGGTGATCGTCACCTTAGTCAGCGGCGCGGCCCATGCGCATTAGAGTGGCACCCCCTGAGTCGCTTCGCGCCTTCCCCCTCTCTCTCCTCGCTGCGCGAGTCGGGAGGGGGACGCTCCCAGCGCGGCGGGGCGGCCCTTGCGCGGGAGCACTGGCCTAAGCCATGGCAATTCAACGGCTGCCAACGGTGGCTCGCGAAGAGCTGAAAGACAAGAATCGATGACTACTACGATCTACCACAACCCCCGCTGCGGCACCTCGCGCAACACCCTGGCCCTGCTGCAGGAGCGCGGCGTGCAGCCTGAGATCGTCGAATACCTCAAGACCCCGCTGGACCGCGCCGCGCTGCAGGCGCTCATCGCTTCCATGGGTGTGCCTGTCATCGATGTGGTACGCGCCAAGGAGCCGGTGTTTGCCGAACTGAAGCTGGGCGAACCGGGGGTGAGCGACGAGCAGCTCATCGACGCCATGGTGGCCCACCCCATCCTCATGAACCGGCCCATCGTGGTCACGCCGCTGGGCGCGCGGCTGTGCCGGCCGGCCGAGGCGGTGCTGGAAATCCTGCCTCGGTAGGCTCAGCGCGCCAGCTCTTCGCGCACGGCCGCCACCTGGCGACGCGAGACGGTGAGCAGCTCCGTCATGCCCTGCAGGCGCACGGCCCAGCCGTCGCCTTCTTCCGGGTCGTAGTGCTTTTCGAGCGCGCGCACGGCGCGCCGCGCCACCAGCGCATTGCGGTGGATGCGCAGGAAGCGCGTGGGGTAGCGCGCCTCCAGCTCGCTCAGGGCCCCGTCCATGATGTAGCTGCGCGTGGCGGTGCGCACCGTCACGTACTTCTGCTCGGCCTTGAAATACAGCACTTCGGCCAAGGGCAGGCGTTCGGTGCGGCCGCGGTCCTGGATCACCAGGGCCTCGCCATCGGCGGCCGAAGGGGCGGCCGGGGTGTGCGTGGGGCGGGCGGAGCGCTGCACCTTGGCCAGGGCCTGCTGCAGGCGCTCGCGCCGCACGGGCTTGGTGAGGTAGTCCACCGCATCGAGCTCGAAGGCATTCACCGCATGGTCGGCATGGGCCGTCACGAAGACCACGGCCGGCGGGCGTGCCAGGGCCTGCAGGGCGTGTGCCAGGCCCAGGCCGTCCTGGCCGGGCATGTGGATGTCGAGCAGCACCAGGTCGAAGGCGCTGCCCCCGGTGGGGCCGAGCAGGGCCATGGCTTCGCCGGCATTGCCGGCCTCCGACACGGTGGTGTGCAGGGTCTCGGCGCAGTCGCCCAGCAGGGTGCGCAGGCGGCTGCGGGCCAGGGCTTCGTCGTCAACGATCAGGATGTTCATGGCGCGGCATTGCGGGTGGGGGCAGAAGGAGAGGGCGACGCGGCCGGCGCGGCGGGGCGGCCAGGGCGGCGGGGGCGGCTGGGCACGCGGGCCGGCCGGTCCTGCACGGGCAGGGTGATGCGCACCTGGTAGAGGCCGTCGAGCACGCCGGCCGTGAATTCGCCCTGCACATCGTGCAGCAGGGCCAGGCGCGCGCGCACATTGGCCAGGGCAATGCCATGGCCGCGCGGCACGTCGTGGTAGCGGATGTCGCTGGCCGGCAGGGTGTTGGTGATGCGCACCACCACGCGGTTGCCGCGCAGCTCGGTCATCACCTTGAGCTTGCCGCCGCGCGGGCTGGGCTCCACGCCATGCTTGACGGCGTTCTCCACCAGCGGCTGCAGCAGCAGGGGCGGCAGGCGGGCGCTGTCGGTGCGCGGGTCCAGGCTCCACTGCACCTGCAGGCGCTTGCCGAAGCGCACCTCCTCGATGCCCAGGTAGCGGCGCGCGAGGGTGATCTCCTCGCCCAGGGTGGTCACCTCGCCCTGCTCGACCAGGGCCACGCGGAACAGGTCGCTCAGGTCTTCGAGCAGTGACTCGGCCTTGGCCGGCTCCTTGCGCACCAGCGCGATCGCGCTGTTGAGCGTGTTGAACAAAAAGTGCGGGCGGATGCGCGACTGCAGCTCGGTCAGGCGGGCCGTGGTGGCCGCCGGCGTGCGCCCGCGCGCGCGCAGCACCAGGGCCGCGACCAGCAGGGCCGCGAGCAGGGCGCCGCTGGCCGCGCTGGCCACCCAGGGCGAGCGCTCGGCCACGCCGGCCAGGGTCAGCATGGCGCAGGCATACAGGCCCGCCAGGGCGCCCAGGGTCACGCCGGCCGCGTACTGCTGGCCCGTGCCCAGGCCTTGCAGCACGGTCTTGAGGCTGCAGGCCGTGATCAGCCAGGCCAGCGTGGCCGGCAGGGCGCCGCCCGTGACCAGGGCCATGCTGGCCAGCCACTCGGCGGGATTGCGGGCGCCGAACAGGGTGCCCACACCCACCACGACCTCGACGAACAGCACCGCCCGCAGCACCACGCCGACCTGGCAGGCGTCGAACACCAGGGCCCTGCCGGCCGCCGGCGGGCCACTGCGCGAAGGGCCTCTGGACGGGGCCGATTCGGCCTCGGGGGGCTGGGTCGATAAAATTTGCGTGTTTTGCATTGCGGCATCCGGATGTTCCGGGTGTCAGAACTACCGGATTATTGCCCTCCCATGTCCAACAGCCAAGCCAATAGCGCCCCGTCCGCGCCTTCCCACAACCAGCTCGACACCAAGGCCCAGGCCTGGTCGGCGCTCTTTTCCGAGCCCATGAGCGACCTGGTCAAGCGCTACACCTCCAGCGTGTTCTTCGACAAGCGCCTGTGGCAGGCCGACATCGCGGGCAGCCTGGCGCATGCCGAGATGCTGGCCGCGCAGGGCATCATCGGCGCCAGCGACCATGCCGACATCCAGCGCGGCATGGCGCAGATCACGTCGGAGATCGAGTCCGGCGGCTTCGAGTGGAAGCTCGACCTCGAAGACGTGCACCTGAACATCGAGGCGCGCCTGACCCAGCTCGTGGGTGACGCCGGCAAGCGCCTGCACACCGGCCGCAGCCGCAACGACCAGGTCGCCACCGACGTGCGCCTGTGGCTGCGCAGCGAGATCGACCTCATCGCAGACCTGCTCAAGGAGCTGCAGCGCTCCCTGGTGGACGTGGCCGAGCAGAACGTGGAAGTCATCCTGCCGGGCTTCACCCACCTGCAGGTGGCCCAGCCGGTGAGCTTTGGCCACCACATGCTGGCCTATGTGGAGATGTTTTCGCGCGACGCCGAGCGCATGGCCGACGTGCGCCGCCGCGTCAACGTGCTGCCCCTGGGCTCGGCCGCGCTGGCCGGCACCACCTACCCGCTGGACCGTGAGCGCGTGGCCCGCACCCTGGGCATGGACGGCGTGTGCCAGAACAGCCTGGACGCCGTGAGTGACCGCGACTTCGCCATCGAGTTCACCGCTGCCGCCAGCCTGTGCATGGTGCACGTGAGCCGCCTGAGCGAAGAGCTCATCATCTGGATGAGCCAGAACTTCGGCTTCATCCGCATCGCCGACCGCTTCACCACCGGCAGCTCCATCATGCCGCAGAAGAAGAACCCCGACGTGCCCGAGCTCGCACGCGGCAAGACCGGCCGCGTGGTCGGCCACCTGATGGGCCTGATCACGCTGATGAAGGGCCAGCCCCTGGCCTACAACAAGGACAACCAGGAAGACAAGGAGCCGCTGTTCGACACCGTGGACACGCTCAAGGACACGCTGCGCATCTTCGCCGAGATGGTCGGCGGTCAGCTGAACCCCGCCACTGGCCAGAAGGAGGGCGGCATCACCGTCAACGCGCCGGCCATGGAGCAGGCCGCGCTCAAGGGCTATGCCACCGCCACCGACCTGGCCGACTACCTGGTCAAGAAGGGCCTGCCCTTCCGCGATGCGCACGAAACCGTGGCCCACGCAGTCAAGGCCGCCGTCTCGCACCAGGTGGACCTGTCGGAGCTGCCCCTGGCCGTGCTGCAGGGCTTCCACCCGCAGATCGAGAAGGATGTGTTCGATGCGCTGAGCCTGCGCGGCTCGCTCAACGCGCGCAACACCCTGGGCGGCACGGCGCCGGCCCAGGTGCGTGCCCAGCTGGCACGCCACCAGGCGCGGCTGGGCTGAGCCCCGGCTGGGCGTGCTTCTTGCATGGCGAGGGTGCCGCCCACCGGCGGCGCATGACAGCGCAGCGGCGTGCGGCTACGATCCTCGCCTGTTGCATCTGATTACCTGTTGGAGCCCTCGCATGACCTCGCCCCGCCGCCGCCTTTTCGTGAACACCCTGCGCACCGGTGCGCTGCTGCTGGGCCTTGCGGCCGTGGGCCTGGCGTCGGCCCAGCCCAAGCCGATCCGGCTGTTGGTGGGATTTCCCGCCGGTGGCGGCACCGATGCCATCGCGCGCACCCTGGCCGACAAGCTCAAGGACGAGCTCGGCACCTCGGTGGTGGTGGAGAACAAGCCCGGCGCCGGGGGCCAGATCGCGGCCCAGACGCTCAAGGCCGGCCCGGCCGATGGCACGGTGTTGTTTCTCACCCACGACCACACCATCTCCATCCTGCCCCAGGTCGTGAAGAACCCGGGCTACGAGCCCGCGCGCGACTTTGTTCCCGTGGTCGGCCTGGCCACCTTCGTGAACGCCTTCGCGGTCTCGGGCGGCACGCCCGCCAAGTCGTTCAACGAATACGTCAGCTGGGTCAAGTCGGCCGGTGGCGGCAAGGGCGCCGTGGGCATCCCGGCGCCGGCGTCCACGCCCGAATTCCTCGTGAAGCTGGTCGGCGGCAAGTTCGGCATCGACCTGGTGTCGGCCCCCTACCGCGGCAGCGCGCCCATGATGGCCGACATGCTGGGCAACCAGATCGGCGCCGGCGTGGCCTCCATCCCCGACTTCATCGAGAACCACAAGGCCGGCAAGGTGCGCGTGGTGGCCGTGCTGGGCAAGAACCGCCAGGCCGCCATGCCCGATGTGCCCACCTTCGACGAACTGGGCCTCAAGGGCTTCGAGGACCTGCCCTACTACGGCATCTACGCGCCTGCGGGCACGCCGCAGAAGTTCGTCACCGACTTTTCCAACGCCGTGGCCAAGGTCATCGCCATGCCCGAGGTGCGCGAGCACCTCACGGCCATGGGCCTGACCGTGGGCCACATGCCGCCCGCGCAGTTCGCCGCGCGCGAGAAGGCCTACACCGCGGCCTGGACCAAGATCATCAAGGACACCGGTTTCGTCGCCCAGTAACCCTTCCCCTGCCGCCGGCCCCGGCCGGCGGCGGCTCCTCGCCATGCCCACCACCCGCTTGCCAACGCACTGGCAGCAGTCGCGCTACCTGCCCTTGCTGGCGGGGCTGTGCAGTGCTGCGCTGGCCATGCTGCTGGCCTGGCTGGTGATCGACATCTCGCACACCAAGGCGCGCACCGAGATCGTGGCCCGCGCGCAGTCCCATCTGCTCGAAATCCGCGACCGGCTGGACCGCCAGTTGCAGAGCACGCTGTCGGTGCCCGAAACCGTGGCGGCCTTCGTGGCCGCGCAGGGCCATATGCCGCCCGAGATCTTCGCCTCGGTAGTGGGGCGGCTGCTGGAGAGCCAGCGCAACATCCGCAACCTGGCGCTGGCGCCGGACAACGTGATCACCGACATCTACCCGCGCCTGGGCAACGAGAAGGCCCTGGGCCTGCGCTACCTGGACAACCCGCAGCAGCGTGGGGCGGTGGAGCGTGCCATCCAGACCCGGCGCACCGTGGTGGCCGGCCCCATCCAGCTGGTGCAGGGCGGGCTGGGCATCGTGAGCCGCACGCCGGTGTTCCTGGTGGGCGTGCCGGGCGCGGCCGTGGTGGCCGAGCCGCGCTACTGGGGCATCGTCTCGCTGGCGGTGAACGCCGACACCTTGTTCGCCGACGTGGGGCTCAACACCGAGCAGGCGGGCTTCCAGGTGGCTGCGCGCGGCCTCGATGCCCTGGGCGCCCAGGGGGCCGTGTTCGTGGGCCGGGCCGGCCTGTTCGATGAGAAGCCGGTCACGCTCGACGTGCCCCTGCCCGGGGGGGGCAGCTGGATTTTGGGCGCCGTGCCCGTGGGCGGCTGGAAGGCCGCGGGCAGTGCGCCGGCGCTGGTGGTCATGCTGTCCTATGTGTTTGCGCTGCTGCTGGGGTTGCTCAGTGCCTGGCTGGTGCGGGCGCACCAGCAGGTGCTGGCCCTGGCCAGCCACGACCGGCTCACCGGCCTGCCCAACCGCCGCCTGTTCGAGGACCGCCTGTCCCAGGCCGTGCTGGCGGCCCACCGCGACCGCCGCGCGGGCGCGCTGCTGCTGGTGGACCTCGATGGCTTCAAGGCCGTCAACGACAGCATGGGCCATGGCAGTGGCGACCAGGTGCTGGTGCGCGTGGGCCAGCGCCTGGCGGGCCTGGCCCGCGCCAACGACACCGCGGCACGGCTGGGGGGCGACGAGTTCGCGCTGGTGCTGAATGCGGTGACCTCGCCGCAGGCGGCGATGGAGGTGGCGCAGCGCGTCATCCAGGACATGGTGGCGCCCATCGGCCTGGACAATGGCGAGCATGTGCGCGTCGGTGTCAGCATCGGCGTGGCGGTGTTCCAGGGCGATGCGGCCGAGGCCCTGCCGGCCCTGATCGACCGGGCCGACCAGGCGCTGTATGCGAGCAAGCGCGCGGGCAAGGGCCAGGCAATGCTGGCGGCGCCGGCCGAACTGCACACCTACGCGACCCAGCCGATGAACGGCCCCAATTCACGTTGAAACCATCTGCCCGGATGGCCTGGGCAGTGCGTGGGGCTGGCCCGGCGTGGCACAGCCGCCGAAGGTGTAACACATCGGGCGGCCGCGGTGAAATTGCCGAAAATGGTCCCATCTGACAACGATGTACCACTTCCTGGAGCCCCTGCCATGAAGCGATTCCCCCGCCTTTCCCGGCTCGCCCGGCGCCTTGCGCTGTCGGGGGTGCTGGTGTCCAGCACGGCCGCGGTGCACCCTGCGCCCGTGGGGGGGCCGGGCCCTGCGCCCGGGTCCAAGACGGCGCAGTCGTCCTCCTCATCCTCCCACTACGCGCGCTGGCAGGCCAGCATGGATGCGTTTGCCGCCGCCGACAAGGCCCAGGCCCCGGCCGAAGACGGTGTGCTCTTCGTGGGCAGCTCCACCATCCGCTTCTGGACGCAGCTGCCGCAGGACTTTCGCGACGTGCCGGTGCTCATCAACCGCGGCTTCGGCGGCTCCACCATGGCCGACTGCCAGTATTTCGTGAAGCAACTGGTGCTGCAGTACCGGCCGCGCCAGGTCTTCGTCTACGCGGGCGACAACGACCTGGCCGAGGGCCGCTCGCCGCAGCAGGTGCTCGAAAGCTTCGAGGGCTTTGTCGCCGCCGTGCGGGCCGAGCTGCCCGGCACGCGCATCGCCTACATCTCCATCAAGCCCAGCCCGCTGCGGGCCGAGCTGATGCCCCGGGCGCGCGAGGCCAATGCCCTGCTGGCGGAGTATGTGCGCACCTTGCCCAACAGCGACTACATCGACATCTTCACGCCCATGCTGGGCATGGACGGTGCCCCGCGCGCCGAACTGTTCGGGCCGGACCGGCTGCACCTGAGCGATGCCGGCTACCGGCTGTGGCGCTCGGTGATCGCTGGCTATGTGGGGCGCGGCCCGGCCACGTTGCAGGCCGGCCCGGACAAGGCGGGCAAGAACGCCGCGGACGACACGGCGGCGGCAGCGCCGGTGGCCCTTCCGGCCACCGCGGCCGTCCAGGTCAGCACTGGCCGCTGAAGAGCCCGCCGCCTTATCCCGGAATCGCTTTTGCCGGGGGTGGATCCTGCGCTGCAGTGGTGCGGGCGGGCGCCGGCGGGTACATCGGGGGACGCCTCTGGCCTGGCGCCAGCACGGCGGGCGGCGTGGTGTCTTCCTTTTGGTGGCGTTCGAGCCACAGGGTCGCGCGGGCTACCGCATAGAGCACCCCGAAAGCGGCGGCGAGCAAGGCGATGTCCTGCACCCAGGGCCGGTCGTACTTCGCGCCCAGTCCGGCGAGCACCACCAGCACCAGCACCAGGTGGGCGCAGAACACGGGCAGCGAGGCCGAGCCCAGTGTCTCCAGCCAGCGCTGGCGCGGCATGCGGGCGGCCATCCGCGGGCCGTAGTGGATGGCGAGCACCACCAGCGCGAACAGGTTGAGCATGCGCAGGGGCCCCAGGGCCCATTTGTCGAACCAGGGGTTGAAGGCGGCGTACGGCCCATCGGGATGGAACGGGACCTGCCCGACCAGGTGGCGCCAGCCCATCAGGAAGAGGGCCAGCGCAATGGCCAGCAGCACGGACCAGCGCGGGAAGGCGAACGCCGGCGCATTCGGGTCGTTGCGCGTCGCACCCATCCACAGCCCCAGCATCCACAGGAACTGCCAGCTCCACATCACGAAGGCCCCGGTCTCGTTGAACGGCACGGGCAATGGCACGATGGCGTGGACCGCGTCGTAGACCTCCCGGGACAGCCCGAACTGCGCGAGCAGCCACACCAGGCCGCTCACGGCCATCACCGGCCGCCAGCCCCAGACGAAGGCGATGACCATCACCCAGGGGCTGGCCAGCATGAACAGCACGTACAGCGGCAGGATATCGAGGAGCGGCGGCTCGTAGAGCAGCAGCAGGCCGCCCACCAGGGCCGTGAAGGGCTGCTTGACGTAGAAGTTCAGCAGGTCCACCACGGCCGGCTGCTCGATGCGGATGCCGATGAAGGCGATCACCGTGAACAGGAAGATCAGCAGCGCCGCATGGCAGGCGTAGATCTTGAGGGCACGACGCCAGAAGGCGTGGTGCATCTCGGCCACGCTCCTGCGCCAGGCCACGCGGCCGTACACCATGCCCGCCATGTAGGCCGAGAGCAGCACGAAGCCCTCGGCCGCCGAGACGTAGCCGAAGGGCTGGCCCAGCGGCGAGGTCAGCCGCGTGGGCAGGTGCGTGACCGTCATCAACAGCAGCATCAGCCCCCGGGCTGCGTCGATTTCCCAACTGCGGGCGCTGGCGGGGGCGGGGGGCATGGCCGTGGTGCCTCAGGCGAGGGTGCGCACCTGGGGTTCACGCTCCCACTGGCGTGTCTGGGCGGCGGCGATGAAGGCCTGGGTGTCCTTGGGGTCCACCACCCCGGCGTCGGGCTCCACGCCGCCCGCCTGCAGAATGGCCCGTGTGCCCTGGCAGGCGGCAATGGCCTTGAGATGGCCGAAGGCATCGCGGAACCAGTCCACCGCCGCGGCCTCGCGTGCCAGCTTTTCCCCCATGGCGGGCGACAGGATGGAGGCCACGGCATCGAACACCGTGGACGGCGTGCCGGCCAGTTGCCCATCGGCCGGCAGGCGGCTGCCATCGTCGAGCACCGCGCCACCCACCTTGGGTGCGACGATCTTCACCGTGGCGCCGGCCTTCTCGACCGCCTTGCGCAGGGCGGCCACCGATTTCGCGCTGGATCCATCGTCCACCAACAGCCCCACCGAGCGGCCCTGCAGCGTGGGCTTCATGCGGTCGATGATGCGCAGCGCGGGCGACAGCGGCAGATCCTGCGGTTTCACGGCGGCGGGGGGCTTGGGCGGCATGGCCTCCATGCCCAGGCCGTCGGCCACGCGCTGGGCGAGGGCCGGGTCCACATGCTGCAGGTGGCCGACCACGGCTTCGCGCACATGCTCCGTGGCCACCTTGGACAGCTCGAACACGATGGCCGAGGCGATGTGCGCCTGCTCCAGCTCGCTCTGGCTGCGAAAGAACATGCGTGCCTGGCTGTAATGGTCGGCAAAGCTTTCGGCCCGGATGCGGCCCTTGGCACCCTCATCGGCAGGCTCGGCAAAGTGGCGGAATCCTTGCGCTTGCGACGCACGGGGCGTATCCCCCTGCAGGCTGCTGGGCTCGTAGTTCACGCGGCCCTTGGGCACGTTCATCTGCATATGGCCATCGCGCTGCATGTTGTGAAAGGGACATTGGGGCGCGTTGACCGGGATCTGCGCGAAATTGGGCCCGCCCAGGCGCGACAGCTGCGTGTCCAGGTACGAGAACAGCCGGCCCTGCAGCAGCGGGTCGTTCGAGAAATCGATGCCCGGCGGCACGTTGGCCGGGCAGTAGGCCACCTGCTCGGTCTCGGCAAAGAAGTTGTCGGGCCAGCGGTCGAGCACCATGCGGCCGATGGTCTTGAGCGGCACCAGCTCCTCGGGGATGAGCTTGGTCGGGTCCAGGTGGTCGAAGGGGAACTTCGCCGCCTCTTCCTCGGTGAACAGCTGCACGGCAAAGTCCCACTCGGGGTAGTTGCCGGCCTCGATGGCCTCGAACAGGTCGCGCCGGTGGAAGTCGTTGTCCGCGGCCTGCAGCTTCACGGCCTCGTCCCACACGGTGGACTGGATGCCCAGCCGGGGCCGCCAGTGGAACTTCACGAAGGTGCTCTGGCCCTTGGCGTTGATGAGCCGGAAGGAGTGCACGCCGAAACCTTCGATCATGCGCAGACTGCGCGGAATGGCGCGGTCGCTCATGGCCCACATCACCATGTGCAGGGTCTCGGGCATCAGCGAGACGAAGTCCCAGAAGGTGTCGTGCGCACTGCCGGCCTGGGGGTAGCCGCGGTCGGGCTCCATCTTCACGGCGTGCACGAGGTCGGGGAACTTCATGGCGTCCTGGATGAAGAACACCGGGATGTTGTTGCCCACGAGATCCCAGTTGCCCTCCTGCGTGTAGAGCTTGACGGCAAAACCGCGCACGTCGCGCGGCGTGTCCACCGAGCCGGCGCCGCCGGCCACGGTGGAAAAGCGGGTGAACACGGGCGTCTTCACGCCCACCTCGGTGAGCACGCGGGCCGTGGTGTACTTGGCCAGCGACTCGGTCAGCTCGAAATAGCCGTGCGCCGCCGTGCCGCGCGCATGCACGATGCGCTCGGGAATGCGCTCGTGGTCGAAGTGGGTGATCTTCTCGCGCAGGATGAAGTCTTCGAGCAGGGTGGGGCCGCGTGGCGTGCTGCGCAGCGAGTTCTGGTTGTCGGCGATCGGGATGCCCAATTGCGTGGTCATCACCGGGTGCGTGCCTCCCGCCTGTTGTTGCAATTCGTCACCGTTTCCGCGCTGTTCGGTGGCAGCTTGGGACGGAACTGGCTTGGCCGCAGAGGTGCGGCTGGCAGGGGACTTGGCCATGGATGCTCCAGAGATGGGTGTGTGGGGTGGGGGCTCCTGGCATCTTTCTGCGGCCTTGCCGGCAGGCGGGTAGGACCATGAGCCGTTCTGCTGTCGGCGGCGCAAAATGCGCCGAGGGCGTGAACTGGTGCACGCCATGGACACGTAAGTGCTTGCAACGCAGGTCAGCTTGCCATGCCGTTTTGTTACGCTTGCAGGTTCCTTTGGAGGGGATCGTGTGAAAGCCAAGAACTGGATGTTTGCCGCCGGCCTGTCGCTGGCGACCCTGGGGGCCATGGGCTCCGCCCATGCCCTGCAGATCACGAGCCTGTCCCCCCAGGGCGAGGTGGCGCGCGTGCGCCAGGTGGTGGCCAAGTTCGATGCGGCCGCCGTCAATTTCGGCGATCCCAAGGCGCCGCCGCCACTGAGCCTGAGCTGCAGCGATGCCGCCGCCACCAAAGGCAATGGCCGCTGGACCAGTGAGAAGGAATGGGTCTTCGACTTCGAGAACGACCTGCCGCCCGGCGTGCGCTGCACGGCCACGGCCAAGGCGGGGTTCAAGTCGGCATCCGGTACGGCGCTCACCGGCACCACCAGCTTCCAGTTCAACACCGGCGGGCCGTTCGTGCAGAACATGCGCCCCGGCACCTACCAGGAGATCGACGAAGAGCAGGTCTTCGTGCTGCAGCTCAACGGCCCGGCCACGCTGGACAGCATCAAGGCCAACACCTGGTGTGCGCTCGAAGGCGTGGGCGAGAAGGTGCCCGTGCGCCTGATCGAAGGCAGCCAGCGCGACGAGATCCTCAAGTCCCAGGGGCTGGACAAGCGGGCCGCCCAGCAGCCCCTGCAGTTCGCCACCCTGGCCTGCAATCGCCGCCTGACCTCGGGCTCGCGCATGCAGTTCGTCTTCGGCAAGGGCGTGGCCACGCCGAGCGGCGTGGCCAATGCGGTCGAAAAGCGCTTTGCCTACAAGGTGCGCGAGCCTTTCTCGGCCGAGTTCAACTGCGAGCGCGAGAACGCCCAGGCCGCCTGCCTGCCCATCCGCCCGATGAGCCTGTCCTTCAACGCGCCGCTGGCGCGCAAGCTGGCGGCCGGCATCCGCCTGAAGTCGGGCAAGGAAACCATCAAGCCTCAGCTCGAAGGCGGTGCCGACGAGGACAAGAACCCCGACTCCGTGGTCACCAGCCTGCAGTTCGCGGCACCGCTGGCCGAGAACACGCAGTTCACGATCGAGCTGCCCAAGGACTTCAAGGACGCCTCGGGCCGCACGCTGCGCAACGCCGACAGCTTCCCGCTCAAGGTGGCCACGGGCGGCCGGCCGCCGCTGGCCAAGTTTGCGGCCGCGCCCTTCGGCATCGTCGAGCGCTTCGCCGAAGGCCCCGAGGGCCCGGCGCTGCTGCCCGTGACGCTGCGCAATGTCGAGGCCGCCCTCAAGGTGCAGGGCCTGCAGGCGGGCACGGGCACGCCCGCGGCCCCCGCCGGCAAGGTGAGCACGCTGCGCCCGACCAGCGATTCGGACATCATCGCCTGGTTCCGCAAGGTCAAGCGCTACGACAACTACAACGTGGACCGCCAGGACGCGCGCCGCGACAGCAAGGTGCCGCTGCCCAAGGTGCTCGACAACGACCGCGACTATGTGCAGTCGCGCATGGTCTCGCTGCTGGGCGGGCAGAACGGCGTCAAGACGCTGGAGCTGCCCAAGCCCGCGAACAACGACCCGCGCCCCTTCGAGGTGGTGGGCATTCCTCTGGCGCCCGGCTTCCACGTGGTGGAAATCGCCTCGCAGTTGCTTGGCAACTCGCTGCTCGACGAGCGCCATGGCAATGCCCGCACCATGTATGTGCGCACTTCGGCCCTGGTGACCAACCTGGGCGTGCACTTCAAGCTCGGCCGCGAGAACGCGGCGGCCTGGGTGACCACGCTGGACAAGGGCCAGCCCGTGGCGAACGCCACGGTGCGCGTGTCCGACTGCAGCGGCCGCGAACTGGCCACCGGCACCACCAATGCCCAGGGCGTGGCCAGCATCGAAGGCCTGTCGCCCGAGCCCGAGGCCTGCGGCGAGGAGGGCGAGCGCTCCTACTTCGTCAGCGCGCGCAGCAAGGGCGCCGACGGGGTGGAGGACATGGCCTTCACCTGGACCGACTGGCAGCGCGGCATCGAGCCCTGGCGCTTCAACGTGCCCACCAGCAGCGAACCCAATCCCAACGAGCGCGCCCACACCATCTTCGACCGCACCCTGTTCCGCGCGGGCGAGACGGTGTCGATGAAGCACCTGCTGCGCACCGAGACGCGCAAGGGCTTCGACATCCCCGAGAGCCGCCCCACCACGCTGGTGATCACCCACACCGGCAGCGGGCAACAGTACACCCAGCCCCTGGCCTGGCGCAGCACGGCCACGGGGGGCTTCAGCGCGCAGAGCAGTTTTGCCGTGCCGCCCGCGGCCAAGCTGGGCATGTACTCGGTGGAGCTGCGCAATGCCGAAGGCAGCGAGCGCAGCTTCAGCTCGGGCATGTTTCGCGTGGAGGAGTTCCGCCTGCCCGTGCTCGAAGGCCGCATCGCCCCCGCCGACAAGAAGGCCCTGGTGCGCGTGCGCTCGGTGCCCACCGATGTGCAGATCAACTACGTGGCCGGCGGCGGCGCGGCCAACCTGCCGGTGCGCGTGTCGGCCATGGTGCGCAGCAAGTCCCTGCAGTTCAACGATTTCGACGCCTTCAGCTTCAACCCGCCGCGCAAGCGTGGCCAGGGCAGCAGCGGCAACAGCGACGATGAAGAAGCCGCCGCCAGCCAGGACAGCCGCGTCATCGCCGACAAGCTGGCCGTGACCCTGGACCGCAATGGCGCGGGCAAGGTCACCATCGACAACGTGCCCCAGGTGCGCCAGCCCCAGGACCTGGTGATGGAAGCCACCTACGCCGACCCCAATGGCGAGGTGCAGACCCTGCGCAGCACCCAGACCGTGTGGCCCGCGGGCGTGGTGGCCGGCATCAAGACCGAGGGCTGGGTCTCGGCCCAGCAGAAGATCCGCTTCCAGGCGCTGGCGCTGCAGCACAACGGCGCCATTGCGGCCGACGTGCCCCTGCAGGTCAAGGCCGTGGCGCGCATCACCACCACCACGCGCAAGCGCATGGTGGGCGGCTTCTACAGCTACGACAACCAGACCGAGACCAAGGACCTGGGCACCGTGTGCAGCGGCAAGAGCGACAGTCGCGGCCTGCTGCTGTGCGAGTCCAAGCTCGACGAGGCCGGCGAGGTGGAACTGGTGGCCATTGCCAGCGACCGCGACGGCAACACCAGCGAGGCCGCGTCCTCGGTCTGGGTGACGCGCCAGGGCGAACTCTGGTTTGGCGGCGAGGACCACGACCGCATCGACCTGCTGCCCGAGAAGAAGAGCTACCAGCCCGGCGACACCGCCAAGTTCCAGGTGCGCATGCCCTTCCGCTTCGCCACCGCCCTGGTGGCCGTGGAGCGCGAAGGCATCATCGACACCCGCGTGGTGCAGCTCAACGGCCAGGACCCGACCATCGAACTCAAGATCGAGGACGGCTGGGGGCCCAATGTCTACGTGAGCGTGCTGGCCCTGCGCGGCCGCCTGCGCGATGTGCCCTGGTACAGCTTCTTCACCTGGGGCTTCAAGTCGCCGCGCGAGTGGTGGAACTCGTTCTGGTACGAGGGCAAGGAATACCAGGCCCCCACGGCCCTGGTGGACCTGTCCAAGCCCGCCTTTCGCCTGGGCCTGGCCGAGATCCGCGTGGGCACCAAGGCCCACCAGATCGACGTGAAGGTGGTGGCCGACAAGGAAAGCTATGCCGTGCGCGGCAAGGCGCAGGTCACCATCACCGCCACCCTGCCCAATGGCAAGCCCGCGGCCAATGCCGAGGTGGCCCTGGCCGCCGTGGACCAGGCCTTGCTGGAACTGATGCCCAACACCAGCTGGAACCTGCTCGAATCCATGCTGCAGCGGCGCAGCTGGGGCGTGCAGACCTCGACCGCGCAGATGGAGATCATTGGCCGGCGCCACTACGGCAAGAAGGCCGTGCCCGCGGGCGGCGGCGGCGGCCGTGCGCAGACGCGCGAGCTGCTCGAGACCCTGCTCCTGTGGGAGCCTGCGCTCAAGCTCGACGCCAACGGCCAGGCCAAGGTGACGGTGCCCCTGAACGACGCGCTCACCACCTTCAAGATCGTCGCCGTGGCCGATGCCTCGGTGGGCCTGTTCGGCACCGGCAGCACCAGCATCCGCGCCACCCAGGACCTGCAGATCATCAGCGGCCTGCCGCCGCTGGTGCGCGAGGACGACCAGTTCCGCGCCCAGCTCACGCTGCGCAACACCACCAAGGCGGCCATGAAGGTCGAGGTGTCGCCGCGCGCCACGCTGCTCGACCTCAAGCCCCAGACCATCGACATCCCCGCGGGTGAGTCGCGCGAGGTGGCGTGGAACGTGACGGCCCCGGCGCAGCTGGCGCAGACCCGCGCCGAGGCCATCCTCTGGGAGATCGAGGCCAAGGACACGGTGAGCGGCGCGCGCGATGCGCTCAAGGCGCGCCAGCGCATCATCCCGGCGATTCCGCTCACGGTGCAGCAGGCCACGCTGGTGCAGGTGGACGGCAGCTTCAACCTGGACGTGAACCCGCCGGCCGACGCGCTGCCGGGCCGCGGCGGCCTCAAGATGTCGCTGCAGCCCAAGCTGGCCGAAGGCCTGCCTGGCGTGCGCGACTGGTGGGCCCACTACCCGTTTGCCTGCCTGGAGCAAAAGACCAGCAAGTCCGTGGGCCTGCGCGATGGCAAGCTCTGGCAGACGGTGGTGGCCCAGCTGCCCACCTACCTGGACAGCGACGGCCTGGCCAACTACTTCCCGCCGCGCGACGGTGATGCCAACCGCGGCAGCGACACGCTCACGGCCTACCTGCTCGCGGCCACGCACGAGGCCAGCAGCATCGACCCGGCCTTTGCCCTGCCCGACGAGGCGCGCGCGCCCATGGAGCGCGGCCTGATCGCCTTCGTCGAGGGCCGCATCCAGCGCGAGTTCTGGAGCCCGCGCAAGGACCTGGACATGCGCAAGCTCGCCGCCATCGAGGCCCTGTCGCGCTACGGCAAGGCCCAGGGCCGCATGCTCAGCAGCATCACCGTGGCGCCCAACCAGTGGCCCACGCACGCGGTGATCGACTGGGTCAACGTGCTGCGCCGCGTGGCCGATGTGCCCGAGCGCGACAAGCGCCTGGCCGAGGCCATGCAGATCCTGCGCAGCCGCCTGTCCTTCCAGGGCACCAAGGCCATCTTCAGCACCGAGCAGGACGATTACTGGTGGTGGCTGATGCAGAACGGCGACGTGAACACCGCGCGCCTGATGCTGGCCGTGATGGACGACCCGGCCTGGAAGGACGACATGGGCCGCCTGGCCAACGGCTTCATCAGCCGCCAGCAGGCGGGCGCCTGGCACACCACCACGGCCAACCTCTGGGGCGGCCTGGCGCTGGAGAAGTTCTCGGCCAAGTTCGAGGCCACGCCGGTGGCGGGCAGCACCAAGGCCAGCATGGGCGCCAATAGCGCCAGCGTGGACTGGAGCAAGGTCGAGCGCATCAAGACCAGCGATGCCAGCGGTGCCGCACACCAGACCACCTGGTTCGGCGCCCCGGCCGCACCGGGCAACCTGCGCAACAACGGCATGTTCCTGCCCTGGGCCGCTGCGGGCGGCAAGGAGAACCTGGCCGTGGCCCACCAGGGCACGGGCAAGCCCTGGCTCACGCTGCAATCGGTGGCCGCCATCCAGCTGAAAGCGCCGTTCGCGGCGGGCTACGCCATCAAGAAGACCATCACCCCCGTGGAGCAGGCCAACAAGTCGCTGCCCGCAGGCCAGTACACGCGCGGCGACGTGCTGCGCGTGACGCTGGAGGTCAACGCCAGCGCCGACATGACCTGGGTCGCCATCACCGACCCGGTGCCCGGCGGCGCCACCATCCTGGGCAGCGGCCTGGGCCGCGATTCCGAGATCGCCACCCAGGGCGAAAAGCGCAGCGGCAGCGGCTGGCCGGCGTTCGAGGAGCGCAGCTTCGAGTCCTTCCGCAGCTACTACCACTACCTGCCCAAGGGCACCGTCAAGATGGAGTACACGGTGCGTCTGAACAACGTGGGCGACTTCGCGCTGCCACCGAGCCGCGTGGAGGCCATGTACGCGCCCGAGATGTTCGGCGAGATCCCCAACGCCCGCATCAAGGTCGAGGCCGCCAAGTGAGCCTCCGGGGGCAGCAGCCGTGAACGCCAGCGTCTTCGTGGAACTGCGGTTCTGGCTGCTGGTGGTGTTCTCGCTGGTGCTGCCCGCGGTCATCTATGCGGTGCTGCTGCGCGTGCGCGCCATTTCGCGCCGGGCAGTGCTGTGCTTCGGCATTGCGCTGGTGCTGATCGCGGGCTTTGACGTGTACCTGCTGCAGAGCCTGGCCGCGCTGGCGCGCCAGACCCTCTCGCAGGCCGACGATGCGCTGTTCGCCTCCGAAGTGTCGATCGCGCTCTACGTGCTGCCGGCCGTGTTCGGCGGCATCGGCGTGAACCTGATCTCGCATGTGCTGCTGCGCCATCTGATCGAGGCCGAAAAGCGCTTCGAGCGGGAGCACCCCGATGCCTGAGGCGATGGCACCCCCGCGCGCCTGGGCTCCTGTCGCGGCCATGGTGCTGTCGTGCCTGGCCGCCATGCCGGCCCGGGCCCTGCCCACCTATGCCGAGGTGCGCCAGGACTTCAAACCCTCGGACACCCTCATCCTCTCGCGCGAAGGCGAGGTCGTGCAGCGCCTGCGCACCGATGCCACGGTGCGCCGCGGCCAGTGGGTGGCGCTGGCCGACATCTCGCCCGCGCTGCGTGCGGCCCTGGTGCTCAGCGAGGACAAGCGCTTCTACGAACACAGCGGGGTCGACTGGCGCGCCGCCTCGGCCGCGGCCTGGGGCAACCTGTGGAACCAGCGCACGCGCGGCGCGAGCACCATCACCATGCAGCTGGCCGGCCTGCTCGACGGCGACTGGCGCCAGGGCCCGGGGGGGCGCAGCGTGGTGCAAAAGCTTGGCCAGACCGTGGCCGCGCAGGTGCTGGACCGCCGCTGGCGCAAGGACCAGGTGCTGGAGGCCTACCTCAACCTGGTGCCGTTTCGCAGCGAGCTGGTGGGCATCGATGCGCTGAGCCGCACGCTGTTCGGCAAGGCCGCCCATGGCCTCGACGACCGCGAGGCCGCCGTGGCCGCCGCGCTGGTGCGCGCGCCCAACGCCCGGCCCGGGCTGGTGTCGCAGCGTGCCTGCGGCGTGCTGCGCGAGCTGCAGCAGCGCCCTGGCCAGGCCGCGGCGCGTGTGGACTGCGATGCGCTGGACCTGTTCGTCACCGCGGCCCTGCAGCGCCGGGCCTTCGACGCGAGCGAAGGCATTGCGCCCCATTTCGCGCGCTACCTGCTGCGCCAGCAGCAGGCCGTGCCGGGCGCGGCCCCGGTGCCCGAACGGGTGGCCAGCACCCTGCGCGCGCCCCTGCAGCGCTTTGCCGTGCAGACCCTGGGCCAGCACCTGCGCGAACTGCAGGGCCGCAATGTCGAGGACGGTGCCGTGCTGGTGCTCGACAACGCCACGGGCGCCGTGCTCGCCTGGGTCGGCTCCTCGGGCCAGCTCAGCCAGGCGGGCGAGGTCGATGGCGTGCAGGCGCTGCGCCAGCCGGGCTCCACGCTCAAGCCCTTTCTCTATGCCCAGGCGATCGCCGAGCGGCGCCTCACGGCTGCCTCGCTGGTGGACGACTCGCCCGCGCACATCGCCACCGCTGGTGGCCTCTACATCCCGCAGAACTACGACCGCCAGTTCAAGGGCTGGGTCTCGGCGCGCACCGCGCTGGCGGCCTCGCTCAATGTGCCGGCGGTGCGCACCCTGGTCATGGTCACGCCCGATGCCTTTCACCGCCAACTGGGCGCCCTGGGCCTGCCGCTGCGCGAAAGCGGCGATTACTTTGGCTACAGCCTGGCCCTGGGCAGCCCCGAGGTGCCGCTACTGCACCTGACCAATGCCTTCCGCTCCCTGGCCAACGGTGGCAGCCGCGGGCCGGTGCGCGTGTGGCCGGGCCAGCCGGGGGCGGCACCGGTGCGCGCCATCGATGCCGGTGCGGCCTTCATCGTGGGCGACATCCTGTCCGACGGCAATGCGCGCTCGCGCACCTTCGGCACCGACAGCGTGCTCGCCACGCGCTTCTGGTCGGCCGTGAAGACCGGCACCAGCAAGGACATGCGCGACAACTGGGCGGTGGGCTGGTCCGAGCGTTACACGGTGGGCGTGTGGGTCGGCAATGCCAGCGGCGCGGCCATGCACGACGTGAGCGGCACCAGCGGCGCGGCGCCCATCTGGGCCGCGGTCATGGGCTTTCTGCATGCGCGCGAGCCGAGCCGGGCCCCCGCAGCCCCCAAGGGCCTGGTGCGCCAGGCCGTGCAGTTCGGCGCCCTGCCGGCCGCGCAGGAGGGGGGGGCGCCACCGCTGCCGCTGGAGGCGGCGCGCGAAGAGTGGTTCGTGCCCGGCACCCAGCAGGCCCGCTTTGCCATCGACGCGGGGCCGGCGGACGAACCCCTGGCGGCGCGGCGCGGGGCCCGGCCCGTGCGAACCGCCGTACCGGCGGATGCGGCCGACGAGCAGCCCACGGCGCGCATCCTGGCCCCGGTGCCGGGCACCACCATCGCGCTCGACCCCGACATTCCGCCCGAGCGCCAGCGCCTGCAGTTCGTGGCCAGCGGCGGGCGCGACCTGCGCTGGCGCATCGACGGGCGCGAGCAGGGCCGCGGCACGCGCGCGGCCTGGCTGCCCTGGCCCGGGCGGCACCAGCTGGAACTGGTGGATGCACGCGGCAAGGTGCACGACACGCTGCAGTTCGAGGTGCGCGGGGCTGGCGTGCGGGCGGCCGGCGCCAGCCCGCCAGCGCGCCGATAAGCGCCGCAAAAGCCCGGCCTTTTCGCGCTATGCCTGGAATCCAGGCGACGTTACACTGTGTTGCAAATAACCGGGTCTGCATGACGCCTGCCCCGCAACGCACGCATGTCCATGCACTTCTCGCGCCAGTTTTTCTCGCACAGGCTGATCTGGCTGGCCCTGCTGGTGTCGCTGGGCATCGGCCTGCTGTCGGCGCGCACGGTCTGGACCATGCGCGCCGATGGCTGGGACTATGCCAGCCGCACCAATGCCAACCTGGCCAGCACGCTGGAGCGCAGCATTGGCGATTCGATCCGCTCGCTCGATGAATCGCTCAAGGGCGTGGTCGCCGGGCTGGAGCGCCCCGAGGTCATGGCCCTGCCGCCCGAGATCCGCAGCGGCGTGCTGTTCGACAGCTCCCTGCAGGTGCCGGGAGCGGGCGCGGTGCTGGTGGTCGATGCAAAGGGCAATGTGGTGTTGCACTCCTCCACGCTGACACCGCAGCAGGCCAACTTCGCCGACCGCGATTACTTTCTGGCGCTCTCGAAGGACCCGCAACTCGGCCTGCATGTCGGGCGCCCCGTGCCTTCGCGCATGAGCGGGCTGGCCATCCTGCCGCTGACGCGGGCCTACCACCACCGCGACGGCTCGTTTGCCGGCGTCGTGGTCGGGGCCATCCGCCTGAGCTACTTCGATGGCTTGTTCGGCTCGCTGGACCTGGGGGCCGGCAGCAGCGTGGACCTGTACCGCACGGATGGGCTGCCCATCTCGCGCTTTCCCCGCGCCGCGGACGACGCCTACGCCAGCATCGCCGGCACGGCGGCCCTGGCCCTGCTGCAGTCCGCCCCCACAGGCACCCATGGCGCAGAGCCCGAAGGCGCTGGCGGCGCGCGCCACCTCCAGGCCTGGAAGCATGTGGGCAGCTACCCCCTGGTCGTGAACGTGGCGCAGTCCGGCGATACCGTGCTGGCCAAGTGGTACCGCAGCGCCTGGGTGCTCGGGGTGTTCTCGCTGCTGCTGATGGCCGGCTGCGTGGGCCTGGCCATGCTGTTCGTGCGCGAGCTGCGGCGGCGCCAGGCCGTGAGTGCCGAGCTGCGCGTGGCCGAGCGCGACCGCCAGACCATCCTGGACAACCTGCCCTCGCTGGTGAGCTACTGGGATGCGGACCTCCATAACCGCTTTGCCAACAGCGCCTACGGCACCTGGTTCGGCGTGTCGCCCGAACAGTTGCGCGGCCGGCATTGCCGCGACCTGCTGGGCCCTGCGCAGTACGCGATGTGCGAGCCCTTTGTACGCAGCGCATTGCGCGGTGAGCGCCAGCTTTTCGAGTGCACCCTGGTCGACAAGGCCGGGGTGCAGCGCCATGCCCTGGTGTCCTATGTGCCCGACGTGGACGGTGGTGCCGTGCGCGGCGTGTTCTCGCAGACCATCGACATCAGCGACCGCAAGCGCATGGAGGAGCAGCTGTTCGAGGAGAAGGAGCGCATTCGCCTCACGCTGCAGGCCATCGGCGATGCCGTGCTCTGCACCGATGCACAGGGCCAGATCACCTACCTCAACCCGGTGGCCGAGCGCCTGACCGGCTGGCAGGCCTTCGATGCCGCGGGCAGCCGGGTCGAGGCCGTGGTCCGGCTGCAGGAGCCGGGCACGGACAAGCCCCTGCCCAGTGCCCTGCACAGCGCCATCCAGGGCCATGCGCCCGAGACGCCGGTGCGCGGCGTGGTGCAGCACCGCACCTCGGGCCAGCGCTTCGACGTCGAGGAAACGGCCCGCACCATCACCGACCGGCATGGCACGGTCACCGGTGCCGTGGCCGTGCTGCGCGACGTGACCGAGGCCGTGGCCATGCAGGCGCGCATGGCCCACCTGGCCCAGTACGACGCGCTGACCGACCTGCCCAACCGCCTGCTGCTGCAGGACCGCGCCCATCTCGCCGTGGCCCACGCCCGGCGCGATGGCCGTTGCCTGGCCGTGATGTACCTGGACCTGGACGGCTTCAAGGCCGTCAACGACCGGCTCGGGCACGACCTGGGCGACCGGCTGCTGGTGCAGTTCGCGCAGCGCCTCAAAGCCGCCGTGCGCGGCTCGGACACCGTGTGCCGCCAGGGCGGCGACGAGTTCGTGGTGCTGCTGCCGGGCCTGGACGGTGCGGAGGGCGCCTGCAGCGTGGCGCGCAAGATCCTGGCCGCTGCGGCCAGCCCCTTCGAGCTCGGGGGCGAGGCGCTGCGCATCGGCCTGAGCGGTGGCATCGCCATGTTCCCCGAGCATGGCGCCAGCTTCGAAGAACTCACGCAGCATGCCGATGCCGCCATGTACGCCGCCAAGCGCGCAGGGCGGCTGCAGTTCATGCTGTATGCGGGCCCGGATGCCGCACCGCAGCCTATCGGCCCGCCAGTGCCCGAGTAGCGCGCCACCACCTTCGCGGGCGTGCCCAGCGCGGCCGGCGGCATGCGTCTATGCTCGGCGGTTCTGTCCGCTTTTTCCTTGTTTTCCATGCATGCGCTCGCCCCGGTGTTGTTCGTCCTGATTTGGTCCACGGGATTCTTGGCGGGGCGCGGCGTGGCCAGCCATGCCGACCCGTTCTGGTTTTTGGCATTGCGCTTTGCCTGCGTGGCCGCCGCCTTCATCGGCGCAGCGTTCTGGGTGCGCGCAGCCTGGCCTCGGGGTGCACGGCGCATCGGCATGCACCTCTTGGCCGGCGCGCTCATGAGCGGGCTGTACCTGGGGCCGAGCTGGTGGGCCATGTCCAAGGGGCTGGCCGCCGGCATCATGTCGCTCATCGGTGCGCTGCAGCCCTTGTTCACGGCGCTGCTGGCCGTGGCCGTGCTGGGCCGGCGCCTGTCACCCGGCACCTGGGCCGGCCTGGCGCTGGGCTTTGGCGGTGTGGGCCTGGTGCTGCTGCCGCGCCTGCAGGCGGCCGATGCCAGCGCGCTCTCGCTGCCCGTGGTGCTGGTGGCGGCGGGCAGCATCTTCTCGCTCACCGTGGGCTCCATGGTGCAGAAATCGCCGCTGGCCGCGGGCGACGACCTGCGCAGCGCCAGCGCCGTGCAGAACATCGGCGCGGTGCTGGTGCTGCTGGCCATGGCGGGTGCGGTGGGCCAGCCGCACTGGGACAACTCGGCCGCGCTCTGGGGCTACCTGGCCTTCTCGGTGCTGGTGCTGTCCATTGGCGGGGCCACGCTGCTGATCTGGCTCATGCGCCAGGGCGAGGCCACGCGCACCACGGCGCTGCTGCTGGCGGTGCCGCCGCTGTCGGCACTGCAGGCCTGGTTCATCTTTGGCGAGACGCTCTCGGCCATCCAGCTCGTGGGTTTTGTCGTTGCCATTGCCGGCGTGGCACTCGCCCGGCGCTGAGCCGCCATGCAAAAATTTCAAGGCCTCCGTAAAAGCCTTCATGCCGCTGCACCGGGTGCGCGGCTACGATGGGCGCCGTCCTGACAACGCCTGAACCGAGGAAGCCCGTGCCCGATCTGTCCAAAATCACCTGCATCGAAGACCTGCGCGTGGTCGCCCAGCGCCGCGTGCCGCGCATGTTCTACGACTACGCCGATTCAGGCTCGTACACCGAGGGCACCTACCGCGCCAACACGGCCGAGTTCCAGTCCATCAAGCTGCGCCAGCGCGTGGCCGTCAACATGGAAGGCCGCAGCACCCGCACCACCATGCTCGGCCAGGACGTGGCCATGCCCGTGGCCATTGCGCCCACGGGCCTCACGGGCATGCAGCACGCCGACGGCGAGATCCTGGGCGCGCGCGCGGCCAAGGCCTTCGGCATCCCGTTCACGCTGTCCACCATGAGCATCTGCTCCATCGAGGACATTGCCGAGAACACCGGCCGCCACCCCTTCTGGTTCCAGGTCTACGTGATGCGCGACCGCGATTTCATCGAGCGCCTGATCGATCGGGCCAAGGCCGCCAACTGCTCGGCGCTGCAGCTCACGCTCGATCTGCAGATCTTGGGCCAGCGCCACAAGGACATCAAGAACGGCCTGTCTACTCCGCCCAAGCCCACGATCAGGAACCTGATCAACCTGGCGACCAAGCCGCAGTGGTGCATGGGCATGCTCGGAACGAAGCGCCGCACCTTCGGCAACATCGTCGGCCATGCCAAGGGTGTGGGCGACCTGTCGTCGCTGTCGTCCTGGACGGCCGAGCAGTTCGACCCGCAGCTCAACTGGGGCGACGTGGAATGGATCAAGAAGCGCTGGGGCGGCAAGCTGGTGCTCAAGGGCATCATGGACGCCGAGGACGCGCGCCTGGCCGTGGACAGCGGAGCCGATGCGCTGATCGTGAGCAACCACGGCGGGCGCCAGCTCGACGGTGCGCCCTCGTCCATCGCCGCGTTGCCGGGCATCGCCCAGGCTGTGGGCAAGGACATCGAGGTCTGGATGGATGGCGGCATCCGCAGCGGGCAGGACGTGCTCAAGGCCCGCGCCCTGGGCGCGCAGGGCACGCTGATCGGGCGCAGCTTTCTCTACGGCCTGGGCGCCTTCGGCGAGGCGGGGGTGACCCGCGCGCTGCAGATCATCCAGAAGGAGCTGGACATCACCATGGCCTTCTGCGGCCACACCAACATCAACAACGTGGACCGCTCGATCCTGTTGCCCGGCACGTACCCTGCCTGAGCTCAGGCCGGCAGCGGCAGGTCCGCCAGCCGGCCCTCGAACAGGCGCGGCACGTCGGGCGTGCCGTAGCGGGCCTGGTCGTCCGGGTAGCTGCGCACCTCGCGCAGGCCCAGCCAGCGGCAGGCGCCGGCCAAGTCGTGCGTGATGGTCAGGCCCGCGAGCAGGGCGCCGTGCCAGCCCGCGGCCCGGCGCGCATGCAGGGCCTGCAGCAGTTGGCGCAGGTTGGCGGCCGCCACACTGGGCGTGTTGCTGAACAGCGAATGCACGTAGACCACGGGCGCGCTCTCGGCATGGTCGGCTGCCAGCAAGTGCGCGGTGGTGATGGCACGCTCGTCCCAGCCCGTGTCGCGCAGCGCCTGGTAGTCGCCCGCGGCGATCACATAGCTCGCCGCATGGCCGCAGGCATGGCCGAAGCGGTCGGTCAGGCGCCAGTTGAGGTCGGGGAAGCGCGCGGCCGCCTCGCGCAGCAGCGCCGGCGCGGGGTACTTGCCCGTGGCGAACACGCGTTGCTGGAAGGCGATCACCTCGTTCTCGAACTGCGGCGACGCCAGGTTGCGCGCCAGGCCCTGGCCGGCACCGGTGTCGCGCAGCATGCGCTCGGGCTCGAACAGCGCCGCGTCCAGCGGGCTTTCCCCCGCATACCAGAAGCCCGCGTGGAAGCGCGAGGGCAGCCCCAGGTTGGCGGCCGCGAGCACGGGCAGGGGCAGCTGCAGCACCTCGGCCAGGCGGTGCAGGCCCCCTTCGGAGATGCTCGCGCCCCGGCCTTCCCAGCGCCGGTAGGCACGCTCGTCCATGTCCAGCAGCGCGCCGAAGGCCGCCTGGGTCAGCCCCATGGCCTGGCGGCAACTGCGCAGCAGTTCCCCCAGGGACGCGAAGGTCTGCAGGCCGTGGGCGGGGGCGGTGGTGGCGCTCATGCCCAGGCATTCTAGGAGGGGCGGGACAGGGCGTGCCGTGTCCTGTGCAAGCCGCGCGCCACGCCCTAGGCTGTGGGGAACAGCGCCACGCAAGGCGCGCGCCCTTCATTCCAGGAGACTTCTTCCATGCCCTTTTTCCGTCCCGCCCCCTGGGTTGGCATCGCGCTGGCTGCCACCTTGCTCGCGGCCTGCAGCAGCAGCCCGCCCACCGCGCCTGTGGCGCCCCTGCTGGCGCCCGGCGTGCACCAGCAGTCCACGCAATCCCCCGTGGCCGACCCGGTGGCGGGCACGGCCAGCACGCGTGTGGCCTTCACGGTCTTTGTGCCCGAGACCCCGGGCCCGCACAGCCTGGTGCTGATCGGCGGCGGCTTTGGCGAGGGCCGCACCACGGCGCTGCCCGGGCCCGACAACGAACCCGCGGCCAGCTACTGGCGCCGCATGCAGCGCCAGATTCCCAAACTCATGGCGCGCGGCCATGCGGTGATCTCCTTCGACTACCGCGGCCATGGCGACAGCGGCGGCGACCTGCGCATGCTGGACCCGGCGGCCGACATGCAGGACCTGCGCGCCATCATCGACTGGGCCGAGCGCCACCTGCACCTGGCACGCCGCGCCGGCAGCACGCGCAGCGACGACCCGCTGGTGGCCACCATGGGCGGCAGCTACGGCGGTGCCTACCAGCTGCTGCTGGCCCAGCTCGATCCGCGCATCGACGCCATCGTGCCCACCATGACCTGGAGCCGGCTCGACCACGACCTGCTGCCCGATGGCGTGGTCAAGAGCGGCTGGCTGCAGCTCGAATGCTTTCTGGGCCAGCGCGGCAAGGTGCGCGACGATGGCCGCTTCGTCAAGCTCTGCGGCCTGGCCAAGCCGCCCCAGCCGGCCACGCTCGGCGCCGTGCCGCCGGCCGATGCGCGCGGCTACGTCGACTACCTGGCCGGCAGCGGCTGGCAAGCCTGGCTGCGCCAGCAGGCACCTGGCCGGGCCCGCCCCGTGGACGCCTTGTTGGTGCAGGCCGACGAGGATGTGCTGTTTCCGCTGAACGATGCCTTCGAGAACTACCGCAGCCTGAAGGCCCTGGGCGGCGACGTGCGCCTCATCACCGTGCGCGCCGGCCATGTGAACAGCCTGGCGGGGCAGAAGAACCAGGCACCGGTGTGCGGCCAGGCCGTGCCCGATGCCTTCGACACCATGCTCGACTTCCTCGACGAGAAGCTGCGCAACGCCCCGCGCAAGGGCCTGCCGGCCGGCACGCTGTGCTTTGCCACCGGCGAGCGCAGCGCCGAGTGGCGGGCCGACCTGCCGCCCGATGCCGGACCCGCATCGCCGCGGGTCGACATCGCTGCCGTGGAGGTGGCTGGCGCGGCGCCGGTGTTCGTGCCGCTGGCCGCCGCATTGCCCGCAGGGCAGGTGCTGCTGGGCGTGCCACGCGCACGGCTGGACGTGGTGGGCGCGCCCGGTAGCGTGGCTTTGCTCGGCGTGGGCCTGCGCCGCGCGGGGCAGGCGCCCGTGCTGGTGTCCGGCCAGGTCACGGCGGTGCGGCCCGGCCCGGGGCGCGAGGTGGCGCTGCCCGCCGTGGCCCAGGCGCTGCAGCCCGGAGATGAACTGGGCGTGATGCTCTGGCCCACGCACCCGCAGTTCCAGCACATGCAAAGCGTGGCCGAGGCGGTGCCCGTGGGCGGCGTGCTGCCCGGCAATGCCGTGCGCGTGGGCGGGCAGGTGTGGCTGCCGGTGGCGCCCAGCACCGGCCCGCGCTGAGCGCGAAATCCGTCCTCGCGGTCGTGGAGGGCTGCCCTGCCCGTTGGTGTGGGCTGGCGGCTGCGCCACGGCGCTATAACCGCTGCATGACACTTGCATGGATGGCCTGGGCCTGGATTCCCCTCACCCTCTGGGCCGCGCTCGCCCAGACGGCGCGCAACGCAGCACAGCGCTCCGTCACGGCCGAGTTGGGCACGCTGGCGGCCACACTGGTGCGCTTTCTCTATGGCCTGCCGCTGGCCTCGGCCTGGGTGGCGGGGCTGACCTTCGTCGGAACGGGCTATGGCGTGCCGCATTTCTCGCTGCCCTATGCCGCCTGGCTGGCCATGGGCGCGCTCACGCAGGTGGGAGCCACGGCCTTTTTGCTGCTGGCGATGAAGGAGCGCAATTTCGTGCTCGCCGTGGCCTATTCCAAGACCGAGGTGCTGCAGGTCGCGCTGTTCTCGGCCGTGCTGCTGCAGGAGTTGCCGGGCCCGCTGGCCTTGGGTGCCATGGCCGTGGCCACCGTGGGCGTGGTGCTGCTCTCGTTGCCGGCGGGCGGCTGGCGCGCGCTGCGCGCGGGGGAGGGCAGCAGCGGCAAGCTGGTGGTCTATGGCCTGGCCTCGGGGGCCTGCTTTGCGCTGGCCAGCGTGGGTTTTCGCGGGGCCTCGTTGGCCCTGGGCGAAGGCGTGGCGCCCTGGGTGGCAGGGGCCTGGGGCGTGTTCTGGGCGCAGCTGCTGCAAACCCTGGTGCTGGGCGGCTGGCTGCTGGCGCGCCAGCCCGCCGTGGCGGGCGCGATTGCGCGCGCCTGGCGGCTGTCGGTGGTGGCCGGCTCCATGGGCGCCCTGGCCTCCATCGCCTGGTTCACGGCCTATGCAATGCGCCCGGCGTCCGATGTGCGCACCCTGGGCCTGGTGGAAGTGCTGTTTAGCTACCTGGTGTCGCGCCGCATGTTCCGCGAGAGCCTGTCGCGCACCGAAGGCATCGGCCTGGCCCTGGTGCTGGCGGGGCTGGTGGGCATCTGTGCGCAGTGGTAGACGGCACGGTGCAGTGTCAGGGCGCCGCGCTCAGCCGCCGCAGCGTGGCCAGATAGGCCACCACATCTTCGCGCTCCTGTGCATCGTCCAGGTGGTAGTCCATGGCCTGGCCCGGGATCAGCGCCTCGGGGTCGGTCAGCCAGGCCCGGAGCGTGGCGCGGGTCCACAGCAGCTTGCTGTCGCGCAGCGCGGGTGAGTAGTCAAAGTCCTTGAGGGCGCCCGCGCGGCGGCCCACCACGCCCCGGTGGGCCGGGCCTTCGCGGTGTACGTCCACGCTGTGGCAGCCGGCGCAGTGCTCCTGGTAGACGGCGCGGCCGCGCTCCACTGATTGGGCGGATGCGTGGGAGCAGGCGATGCCCAGCAGGCTGGCCGCCATTGCCGCAGCGCACAAGCTTCTCATTTCACCGGGCACCATGGTGGCGCCGCGCTGGCGTGTGGTGGGGTGTGCTGGTTCATGGGCATACGATTCGGATTTGGATTCGGAGTGGGGCCGGTGGCTATACGCAGCGCCGAGCCCGCTGGATGCAGCGAACGGGAGCCGACGTGGCGGGGAATGCGCTGGTGCATCCAGTCTGCAGTTTGTGGCGTATTCACCGCATACACCTTTACCCCCACCGTGACCTCTGGCCAATCCCAGACAATGGGCGCATGAGCAGCACCCTCACCCCAGACAGTGAACTGATGTACCTCCTCGACCGCATCGCCGCACAGGACGACTCCGCGCTGAAAGCCTTGTACGAGAGCACCTCGTCCAAGCTCTTCGGCCTGGCGCTGCGCATCGTGCGCCACCGCGACCTGGCCGAGGACGTGCTGCAGGAGGCCTTCCTGAGCATCTGGCGCGGGGCGGGCAGCTACCGCGCCTCGCTCAGCCCGCCCATGGCCTGGATGGGGCTGATCGTGCGCAGCCGGGCGCTGGACGCGCTGCGCAAGCGCGCTTCGGACCGCAGCGACGTCACGAACGAGTTCGACGACGAGATGGCCCAGACCCTGGAGGGCGATTCGCCCAACCCCATGGACATCACCCAGGCCAGCGAACAGGCCTTTGCCCTGCACCAGTGCCTGGGCAAACTCGACAACAAGCAGCGCGAGGTGGTGAGCCTGGCCTACCTGCGCGACCAGAGCCACAGCGAACTGGCCGAGCAGCTGCGGCTGCCGCTGGGCACGGTGAAGAGCTGGATCCGGCGCGGCCTGGAGCAGTTGCGCCAGTGCATGGCCCGCTACGTTTGACGAGGGCAGCATGAACCTCACCCAACACCCCGAACTGCTCGACCGCCTGGCGGCCAGCTATGCGCTGGGCACCCTGCGCGGCGGCGCACGCCGCCGTTTTGAAACCCTGGCCCGCGAGCAGGCCGCCGTGCGGGCGGCAGCCCTGGTCTGGCAGACCCACTGGTCGGGCCTGGCCGAGCTGCAGGAACTGGCAAAGCCCGACGCCGCCGTCTGGACGCGCATCCACAACCTGGTGCAGGCAGAGCGCCAGGCCCAGGCCCTGCAGGCGGCACGCCTGGCGGGCGAGCCGGCCCTGCCGGTGCCTGCGGGGGCCGGTGGCTGGCTGCGCAGCCTGCTGCTGTGGCGCGGTGCCGCCGCTGCGGGCGCCCTGGCCACCGTGGTGGCCGTGGTGGTGGGCCTGCAGGTCAACGGCGGCTTGCGTGCCAGCAGCGGTGCCCAGATCGCCGAATTGCGCCAGCAACTGCAGGCCGCGCCACAGATCCAGTACGTGGCCGTGCTGGCCGACGACAAGGCCGCCGCTTCGATGCTGGTGACCTTCGACCCCAAGAACAACCGGCTGGAGCTGCAGCGCGTGGGCGGCTTCCAGGAGGGGGCAGACAAGTCACTCCAGCTGTGGGCCTTGCCGCCCGCAGGCGGCCCGCGCTCCCTGGGGGTGCTGGGCCAGGAGCGGCTGCTCAACCTGACCGCGGGCGAGGCCGACGTGCGCCAGGTACCCGCCCTGGCCATCAGCCTGGAGCCCAAGGGCGGCGTGCCCAGCGCGGGCGGGCCCACCGGCCCCGTGCTGTTCAAGGGCGAGCTGATTCAGCGCATGTTGTAGAGCGAAGCACCCCCTGAGTCGCTTTGCGCCTTCCCCCCCTCTCATATTGCTTCGCAATCTGGGAGGGGGACGCCCCCAGCGCGGCGGGGCGGCCCTTGCGCGGGGGGCACTGGCTTGGGTCGCGCCAGTTGGGTAGGCCGGTGGCTTGTTCACTGTCATGTGGGCTGGCGGCGGTTGCCTCTCGACAAAGGGATCGAAGAAAAATATCTGTGGTTTTTGAATCCGTGGCGCACCAGATTGCGTAAGTAGGGTGCAACATCCTCTTACATCGCTTTCGTGCGGGAGCCCTCGATGACACACAGGCGTCCATTTTTCGCGTTCGCGGCCCTGGCCCTGGCGGCCGGGCTGGCCCAGGCCGATACCGGCAAGCTGCGGCTCACCGGTGGCGTGAACACCATTGCCGGGTCGGCCGGTGGGGGGCTCACGCCCTGGGCCGTGATCGGCAGCAATGCCACCGAGGGCGAGGTCGGCTTCAGCGGCTACGCCACGCGCGCCGGTACGCGCGACTACAGCCTCACCGGCTACGGGGTGGCCGTGGGGCTGTTCGACCGGGCCGAGCTGTCGCTGGCGCGGCAGGATTTCGATGCATCGCCCGCCCTGGCGCTCAACGGGGTGGCGGCTTTCGGGGTCACCCCGGGCCAGCACATCAAGATGGACGTGGTCGGCCTCAAGTTCCGCGTGGCTGGTGATGCGGTGCTCGATGCCGACAGCTTCATGCCGCAGATCGCGGTGGGCATCGAGCACAAGCGCGCCCACCCCGGCTCCATCCAGTCGGTCTACAACTTCCTCGGGGTGAAGAACCAGGGCACGGATGTCTATGTCAGCGCCACCAAGCTCTTCCTGGCCCAGAGCCTGCTGGTCAATGCGACGCTGCGCTCCACCAACGCCAACCAGAACGGCCTGCTGGGCTTCGGCGCGGCCGCGCCCGGCAAGAACGGGCGCAGCCTGCAGCCCGAGTTTTCGGTGGCCTACCTGCTGCGCCGCGACCTGGCCGTGGGCGCCGAGTACCGTTTCAAGCCCAACAACCTGCAGGCCCTGGGCGCAGCGGCCGGCCTGGGCGCCGGGCTGCGCGAGGACGACTGGAAAGACATTTTCATCGCCTGGGCCCCGAGCAAGCACTTCTCGCTCACGCTGGCCTATGTGGACCTGGGCCGCGTGGTGCCCGGCGTGACCCAGGGCCGGCGCCAGACCGGCTACTACCTCTCGGCACAGGCCGCCTTCTGACCCCTGGCATTTTCTGGAGACAGCCATGAAAAAGACCCTGATGGCCTTGGGCCTTGCCTGCGCCAGTCTGCTGGCGCTGCCCGCGCTGGCCCAATCCGCAGCATCTGCCGGCCTGTACCAGGCGCTGGGCGAGAAGGCCGGCATCGACCGCCTGGTGGACGACTTCGTCAACCGCGCCGTGAAGGACCCGCGCATCGGCGCGCACTTCAAGGACACCAAGCCCGCCGCGCTCAAGGAAAGCCTGGCCGACCAGTTCTGCCAGCTCAGCGGCGGGCCTTGCAAATACGAAGGCGCCGATATGAAATCGGCCCATGCCGACATGCAGATCAACAAGGGCCACTTCCATGCGCTCGTCGAGGTGCTGCAAAGCGCCATGGACGCGCAGGGCATTCCTTTCGCGCAGCAGAACCGCCTGCTGGCCCTGCTGGCGCCCATGCACCGCGACGTGATCACCGTCCATTGAGGGAGAAAACATCCGATGAAACACACGCTTCTTGCATTTGCCGCGGCAGCCCTGGCTGCGGGGGCCCAGGCCGGCAATGTCCAGATCCAGGTACTCGACAAGGAGGGCAAGCCCGTGCCCGATGCCGTGGTGGTGGTCTACCCGCCCGCAGGCAGTGCTGCCGCGCCCACCCTGGTGCCGCCCAGCCCGGTGATCGAGCAGGAAAAAATGCGCTTCGTGCCCGCGGTGACGGTGGTGGTGCCCGGCACCACGGTGCGCTTCACCAACCAGGACCGCTGGGACCACCATGTGCGCGGCAATGCCGCCACGCCGGCTGCCAGCGCCTCGCCCGGCACCGGTGGCTTTGAGCTGCGCCTGGCCGGCAAGACCGATGGCAAGCCCTCGAATTTCGCCGATGTGAAGCTCGATACCGCGGGCGTGGTGCTGCTGGGCTGCCACCTGCACGGGTCGATGCGCGGCCATGTGTTCGTGACCGACTCGGCCTGGACGCTCAAGACCGATGACAACGGCATCGCCCGCTTTGCCGGCGTGCCCGAGGGGGCTGCGCAGGTGCGTGTGTGGCATGCCGAGCAGCTGGTGGACCTGCCGCGCAAGGCCTTGCAGGTGGTGACCAGCCCGGTGCTCGATACGGTGCAACTGAGCGTGGTGCCGCGCGTGCGCCGCGCACCGCCGCCTTCCACCGCGCCAGGCGGCCCCATGGGCTCGTACAGCCTGGTGCAACCGGCCCACCAGCACACCCACTGACGGGCGGGCGCGGGGCGCGGCGCGCGGGCTGCTTCAGCGGTTCAGCGCCACCTCGGCTGCGGCGGGTGGGGGCATGCTGCCGTCGGTGGGCAGGGCCTGCAGATAGGCGTACAGGGCGCGCGCATCCACATCGCTCAGCTGGCCCAGGGACTCGAAGGGCATGACCTGGATGGGCGTGCCATCGGGCCGCTTGCCGTTGCGCAGCATGGCCACGAAGCTGTCTGCCGTCGGGTAGCGCGCCATGGAGCTGTCCTTGCCGGGGCGGATGTCGGCGGCTGCGGGCCAGTCCGGCGGGCCGCCAGGGATCTTGCCGCCCGCCAGGTTGGCGCCATGGCAGCCGATGCACATGTTGGCCACGTACTGGCCGTTGGCCACCGTCACGCCGGCCGGCACGGGGCGCGAGGGCGCCAGCTGGTGGTCGATGCGCCCGGCCGCATCGGGAATCACCCCCAGGCCGTACAGCACCCAGGCAGGGCGGGGCAGCTCGATGGCGGCAGGCGTGCCGCCTTCCTTGGCGGGCAACTGGCGGATGTAGGAAACCAGTGCGTTCAGGTCGTCGTTGGTCAGGCGGTTGTAGTCTTCGCTGGGCATCACCAGCAGCGGGCGGCCATTGGGCTTGACGCCGTGGCGGATGGCGCTGTTCCAGTCCTCGGGCTGGTAGCGGGCCACCACGCCGGCCGGCGTGATGTTGGGCCCCGCCAGGCGCGTGCCCTTGCCGTCATTGACGAACTCGCGGCCCGTGCCGCTGGCGCCATGGCAGTCGGTGCAGCCGCGCGAGGCGAACAGGTAGCGCCCGCGCTCGACGGTCTGCGCCTCGGTCGTGTAGGCCACGGGCCGGGGCTTGATGTCGATGTAGCGGTTGCGCTTTTGCTCGGCCAGGTACAGGCCGGTGGCAGCCGTGGCGGCGACCAGCACGCCCAGTACCAGGGCGCTGCCTGCCGTCCATTGGATCCAGCGTTTCATGGTGGGGAAGCCTTGTAGGAATGGGTTCAGAAACCCGATGGGGCGGATTCTGAAGTCCTGCAGGGCCATTTGGCGCACCAGCGGCGCCAGCTGCCGGTGCGGGTGGTGACATATGTCACGCACAACCCGCCCGCGTGGCCCACCAGGTCACCACGGGGCGGACCCACCCCCCGCCGGCTGTCGCCGATCAGCGCTCGATGGTCTTGTTCCAGCGCGTGTTCCAGGCGGGGCGGTTGGCGTTCACGGCGTCCCAGTCCAGCGTCACGGCGTTCTTCATCCACTGGCTGATCTGGGCCACCTGGGCCGCGCCTTCGCCCACGGCCGGGGCCTTGGGGTTGGTGGGGATCTGCGCGCCGAACTGCAGCACATTGGCCTGGGCCAGCGGGCTCAGCAGGAACTCGGCGAGCTTTTGCGCCAGCTCGGGCTCGCTGTTGTTGGCGATCACGCACTGGCCGACCATCAGCACCACCGAGCCTTCCTTGGGCTGGGCGTACTCCACGGGGATGCCCTTGGTCTTGAGCGCGGCCACGGCCGTAGGGGTCAGCGGGAACATCGCAGCCTCGCCGGTCTGCACCATCTCGGAGATCTTGGCCGAGCTCGGGATGTACTCGAGCACGTTCGGGCCGATGGTCTTGGCCCAGTTGTTGAAGCCCGGCTCCACGTTTTTGTCGTTGCCGCCCTGGATGCGGTTGAACATCAGAAAGCCGTGCAGGCCGAAGGACGAGGAGGGCATGGACTGGAACACCACCTTGCCCTTGTACTTGGGGTCGGCGAAGTCCATCCACGAGGTCGGCGGTGCCCAGCCCTTCTCGGTGAACATCTTGGTGTTGTAGGCAATGCCCGTCATGCCCAGGCTCACGCCGCTGGCCAGGTCGTCCTTGAAGCGCGCGGCCGGGTAGATCTCGGCCAGGTGCGGGTTGGGGCGCTGCTTCTGGCACAGGCCCATGCCCATGGCGCGCACCATGATGCCGTCATCGAGGAACATCACGTGCATCTGCGGCTTGTCCTTGTTGGCCTGGGCCTTGGCCAGGATGTCCGAAGACGTGCCCGGCACCACCACCACCTTGGCGCCATGCAGCTTCTCGAACGCCGGGAAGACGTACTGCGTGTACGCCTTCTCCATCGTGCCGCCGTTCATGCCGATGTAGATCGTTTTCGTCTGCGCTCCGGCCACGCCGCTGGCGGCCAGCGCCGCCGCGGCGGCGGCCGTGAACAGGGCACGGCGCAGGAATGAAGTCTGGCGAGAAGAGGTCATGGGTCTTTCCTTTCTGGGGGTTGAACGGTAGCGGTCAATGCACAGGGAATCAATGGGCAGTTGCGGCCGCCGGCGCATCTGCAAGGGCGAATCGGTCAATGGCAAAGGCATCGGTGGGCGTGCTGCTGCGGCCGTCACGCGCGAGTTCGGCCAGCACTTCGCCCACCGCGGGGCCGATCTGGAAGCCCGCGCCGGCAAAGCCAAAGCCGTGGATGAGCCCGGGCGTGGTGCGGCTGGTGTCGAGCACCGGCTGGCGGTCGGGCAGGTAGCCCTCGGTACCGCTCCAGGTGCGGATGAAATGGGCGTTCTTCAGGGCCGGCAGCAGCTCGATGGCCTGCACGGCCAGCGCGGCGATGGCGCTGCGCTCCGAGCGGGCGCGGTCGGCATCCAGCGCCACGCCCGACCCACCGCCCAGCACCAGGTTGCCGCGCGCCACCTGGCGGCAGTAGATGCCGCCGCCTTCCACGCCCAGGCTCCATTGCATGAAATAGGGCAGGGGCTCGGTCACGGCCATGGCCGGGTGGCCCGAACGCAGGGGAACCGCTTCGCCGAACTGCGCGGCCAGCGGGCCAGCCCAGGCCCCCGCGCAGTTGATCAGCACGGGCGCGCGCACCTGCAGCGCTGGCCCCGAGTGCAGCGTGAACTGCCGGCCATCGTGCTCCACCGCGGTCAGCGGTGTGCGTTCGAAGATGTGCGCACCGGCGCGCCGTGCCGCCAGCGCGAAGGCGGGCGACACCAGGCGCGGGTTGGCCTGCCCGTCGTCGGGGCACAGCGACCCGCCCACGGCGCGGCCTCCGAGCCAGGGGCAGCGCTCGCGCAGGCGGGCACCCGAGAGCAACTCGATCCCCAGGTCGAAGTCGCGGCTCATCGCCTGGTACTTCTCCAGCGAGGCCAGGTCGGCTTCGCTGCGCGCAATCTTGAAATGGCCCGTACGCTGGTACTCGCCATCGGTGCCCAGCAGCGCGGGCAGCCGGCCCCAGATCTCGTGGGCCCGCTGCGCGAGTGGCAACTGGCTCATGGGCCGGCCCTGGCGGCGCACGCCGCCGTAGTTCACGCCGCTGGAGCGCGAGCCGCACAGGTCGCGTTCGAGCAGCACCACGTCCACGCCGCGGCGGCGCAATGCCAGCGCGGCCGAGGCGCCCACGATGCCGCCGCCGACGATGGCCACTTCGGTGTCCACCAGGCGTGCTGCACTGGTCAGGTGGGGCGTGGCGGCGCTCATGCGGCACCTCCGATGGTCTGGCTGGCGGCCTGCAGGTGGATGGGGATGGGCTTGATCGGCGCCTGCCCGCGCAGCCGGCCCACCCGTTCCACGGGCTGGCCCGTGGCCTGCGCCAGGATCTCGGCCGCGGCCACCCCGCAGCTGCGCCCCTGGCAGCGGCCCATGCCCACGCGGGTCAGGGCCTTCAGGCGGTTCATCTCGTCGGCGCCAGACTCGCGCACGGTCTCGCGCAACTGGCCGGCGGTGATGTGTTCGCAGCGGCACACCACCAGCTCGTCGGGCGCGTGGGCTGCCCAGTCGGTGGGGAAGGGGAAGGCGCGCTCCAGCCCCTGGCGAAAACGCTGCAGGTGGGCGAGCTTGCCTTCCAGCGCCTGGGCGCGCGCGGCGTCCACCGGCACGCCCTGGTCGGCCAGCAGCGCCAGGGCGGCGCGTTCGCCGGCCCATTCGGCCGCATCGGCACCCATGATGCCCGCGCCGTCGCCGGCCAGGTAGACGTTGGCCACGCTGGTGCGGCCCGCGGCATCGCGCTCGGGCAGGTGGGCACGGTGCAAGGGCGCCCAGGCGAAGCGGCAACCCAGCAGGTCGGCCAGCTGCGTCTCCGAGCGCAGGGCATAGCCCAGGCCCACGGCATCGCAGGCCAGGGTGTGTTCGCGGGTGCCATCGCTCCACACCACGCCCTCCACGCGCTCGCTGCCGAGTACGCGCACGGGGCGCACGCCGGTGTGGATGGGCACGCCGTGTGCGCGCAGCCAGCCCACGTAGTACACGCCCTTGGCAAAGGTGGCGGGCTGGGTCAGCATGGCGGGCACGGCAGCCACCTGGTCGGCCAGGCGTGCGGTGTCGAGCACGGCGGCCACGCTGGTGCCGGCGCGTGCGTACTGGTAGGCCACCAGGTACAAGAGAGGGCCCGTGCCCATGAGCACCACGCGGCTGCCGATGGTGCAGCCCTGGAACTTGAGCGCCACCTGGGCGCCGCCCAGGCTGTACACGCCGGGCAGCGTCCAGCCCGGCACGGGCAGCACGCGGTCGGCCGCGCCGCTGGCCACGATGAGCTGGCCGTAGGGCAGGCTGCGCGTGGTCTGCGTGGGGCCGTGCAGCACATCGAGCAGGCCGCCCTGGGCGTTCCAGACCAGGCTGTCGGGCTGGTAGTCGATGCGTTCGGCGATGCCGTCGAGCGCGGCATGCACGGCCGTGGCGCGTGCCGCCTCGGTACCGTACAGCGCCGTGGCCGGGCGCTGGAAATGCGCGGGCGGGCGCCGGTAGATCTGGCCGCCGCCACGCGCCGCTTCGTCGAGCAGCACGGGGCGCACGCCATAGGCGGCCAAGGTCTGCGCCGCGCGGATGCCGGCCGGGCCCGCGCCCACGATGACGGCCTGCAAGGTCTTGCGGGTGTCGCTCATGCCGCGCCTTCCTGGGTGCACAGGGCCATGCCCGGCTGGATGAAGGTGGAGCAGGCGCGCAAACGCTCGCCGCCCTCGGTCTGCACCCAGCAGTCCTGGCAGGCGCCCATCATGCAGAAGCCGGCGCGCGGCTCGTGGCTGAATTCGTTGCGGCGCAGCTGCGCCTTCTGGGTCAGGATGGCCGTGAGCACGGTGTCGCCTGCGAGCGCGCTGGCCGGCTGGCCATCGAGCACGAAGGGCACGGCCTGGCGCGCGGTCTCGGCCACGCGGCGCAGCAGCGGCGATGCTAAAGAAGGGGTCATGGTCATCACGGTTTACTTGCGCCCCACCAGCACGCGGTCCAGGCCGTAGACCCGGTCCAGCAGCACCATGGCCAGGGCGGTCACGCCCACCATCAGCGCCGAGACGGCGGCCATCAGCGGGTCGATGGACTCGGTGGCGTACATGTACATGCGCACCGGCAGGGTCACGGTGCTGGGCGAGGTGACGAAGATCGACATGGTCACCTCGTCAAAACTGTTGATGAAGGCCAGCATCCAGCCGCCGGTCACGCCCGGCAGGATCATGGGCAGCGTGATGCGCGTGAACACCGTGGCCTGGCTTGCGCCCAGCGACAGGGCCGCATGCTCGGCGCTGCGGTCAAAGCCCACCAGCGCCGCCACCACCAGGCGCAGCGTGTAGGGCGTGACGATGAGCGCATGGGCCAGCACCAGCCAGCCGAAGCTGCCGCTGCCACCGACCAGCGCGAACAGGCGCAACAGGGCCACGCCCAGCACCAGGTGCGGAATGATCAGCGGCGAAAGGAACAGGCCGTTGAGAAAGCCGCGCCCGGGGAAGTCGTAGCGCGTGATGGCGATGCCCGCGGGCACGGCCAGCACCGTGGCCAGCGTGGCCGAGGCCAGGGCCAGCCACAGGCTGTTCCAGAACGACTGCACGAAGTCCGGGTGCTCGAACACCGCCTTGAACCAGCGCAGCGAGAACTCCGTGGTCGGCAGGGTCAGCGTGTTCTCGGGCGTGAAGGCCACCACGCACACGACCACCAGGGGCGCGAGCATGAAGGCGATGACCAGGGCGTTGAACGCCAGGGCAATGGGGCCGTTTTTGTGCATCTTCGGCGCTCCTTATCCGAGGGCTTTTTTGTAGCGGCCTTCAACCAGGCGGTTGTAGCTCAGCATCACCACCAGGTTGGCCACCAGCAGGGTCAGGGCCACGGCAGCGCCCAGGGGCCAGTTCAGTTCGTGCAGGTACTCGTCGTAGACGATGGTGGCCACCATCTTCAGGCGCCGCCCGCCCAGCAGGCCCGGGATGGCGAAGGAGCTGGCCGCCAGGCCGAACACGATCAGGCTGCCCGAGAGGATGCCGGGCAGCACCTGCGGCAGCACGATGCGCCGCAAGGTGGTGAAGGGCGAGGCCTTGAGCGAGAGCGCCGCGTTCTGCACGCCGGGGTCGAGCTTCTGCAGCGAGGTCCACACGGGGATCACCATGAAGGGCAGCATCACATGCACCAGCGCGATGATGACGGCGACCTCGGTGTAGAGCATCTTCACCGGCCCGATGCCGACCAGCTTGAACAGGCCGTTGACCAGGCCTTCGGGGCCGAGCAGCATGCTCCAGCCGAAGGCCCGCACCACCACCGATACCAAGAGGGGCGCCAGCACCACCAGCAACAGTACCGAGCGCCAGGGGTTGGCCATGCGGCTCAGGATGTAGGCCTCGGGCGCGCCGATGGCGACGCAGATCAGCGTGACCAGGGCCGAGACCCAGAAGGTGCGCCAGAAGATGGCGTGGTAGTACGAGTCCATGAACACATGGCCGTAGTGCTCCAGCGTGAACTCGCCAGCCTTCACGCCCGTGGCCGGGTCGAAGGCGTTGAACGACAGCACCGCCGTGAGGCCCAGCGGCACCAGCAGCAGCGCGGTGAACAGCAGCAGTGCCGGGCCCGAAAGCCACCAGGGCACGGCCTTGCGGAGGGGGCCGCTCATGGGGTGGCCTCCAGCTCGGCCAGGGCGCTCTCGTCGGCGGGCAGCAGGCGCATGCAGTGGTCGGGCCAGTCCACGCCCGTGCGCTCACCTTCGGCCAGTGCGTTGCGGCCATCGTTGGGGGCCAGCACCATCAGGTCGCCCACGGGGGTCACCACGCGGTACAGCCACTGGCTGCCCAGGAAGAAGCGCTCGCCCACTTCACCGTCGAGCCGACCCTGCACGGCCGGCACCAGCTGCAGCTTCTCGGGCCGCACACTGAGCAGCACGGCCACACCGGAGCGGAAGGCCGGGCCTTCGACCTCCACCGCCAGCGATCCCACACTCACATGGGTGCGTGCACCACTGCTGGCCGTGACCAGGCCGGGCAGCAGGTTGGCCTTGCCCACGAAGGTGGAGATGAAGCGCGTGCGCGGGTGCTCGTAGACGCGGTGCGGGTGGTCGATCTGCGTGGCACGGCCGGCCTCCATCACCACCACGCGGTCGCTGATGGACATGGCCTCGCTCTGGTCGTGCGTCACCATCACCGTGGTCGTGCCCACCTTGCGCTGGATCTGGCGCAGCTCGAACTGCATCTCCTCGCGCAGCTTGGCATCGAGGTTGGACAGGGGTTCGTCGAGCAGCAGCACGGGTGGTTCGATCACCAGGGCGCGGGCCAGCGCCACGCGCTGGCGCTGGCCGCCCGAGAGCTCGCGCGGGTAGCGCGTGGCGTGCTGGTCCAGGTGCACCAGCGCGAGGGCCTGGGCCACGCGCTCCTTGCGCTCGGCCTTGGCCACCTTGCGCATCTCCAGGCCAAAGCTCACGTTGTCGGCCACCGTCATGTGCGGGAACAGGGCATAGCTCTGGAACACGATCCCCAGGCCGCGCGTGTTGGCCTTGGCATGCGTGATGTCGCGGCCCGCCAGTTCGATGCGGCCGCTGCTCACGGCCTCGAAGCCGGCCACCATCTGCAAGGTGGTGGTCTTGCCGCAGCCCGAGGGGCCCAGCAGCGACACGAATTCGCCTTTTTCCACCGCCAGGTTCATGGCCTGCACCGCGCAGGTGCTGCCATAGAACTTGGTCACGTCGGTGAGTTGAAGGAAGGACATGCAGGGGCCTTTCTGGTCGGGGGTTCCATCGCCGCGCCGTGGCAGTCCTGCGGGGCCATGGCCTGCCTGCACCGAGGCGGTGCAGGAAAGGGCATTCCGTGGACTGTCTTGCGCTTTCGATTCAATGTATTGCAGTAATCAGGCCAGATCGCATCGGGTATTCCATTAATCAGAATATTTATTGAATTTATTCCGTTTAATGGAATATGATGCACGCAGAAAATGCCATCTATTCCACAGGAGCAGTGCATGGAACCAACGTCGACCTCCACGGGCGGAGTGCCCCGCATGTTTGCCGTCATCCGCGCCCTCGCCGAGGTGCAGGCCGAGGGCGGCCGGGTCACCCAATTGGCGCGCGCCGTGGGCCTGACCCAGGGCACGACGCACCGTTTGCTGCAGTCGCTGGTCGCAGAGGGCATGGCCGAGCAGGACGAGCGCAGCAAGCTCTACCGCCTGTCCACCGAGTTCTTCGCGCTCGCCGCCAAGGCCGGCAACCCGGGCGACCTGCGCACGCTGTGCCGGCCCGCGCTGCTGCGCCTGAGCGCGAGCCTGGGCGACAGCATTTTCCTGCTGGTGCGCAGCGGCTTCGACGCGATCTGCCTGGACCGCAGCGAGGGGCCGTTCCCCATCCGCTCCTTCACCGGCGACATCGGCGGCCGGGTGGCACTGGGCGTGGGGCAGGGGGCGCTGTCCATCCTGGCCTTTCTGCCCGAGGCCGAGCGAGAGGAGGTGATCCGCTTCAACCTCTCGCGCGTGCGCGAGTACGGCGTGTACGACGAGGTCTACCTGCGCACCGAGATCGAGCGCGTGCGCCAGAGCGGCTATGCCGCGCGCAACACCGGCCTGCTCGAAGGCATGGCCGGCGTGGGCGTGCCCGTGCTCGACCGCGAGGGCCGCGCCGTGGCCGCGCTGAGCGTGGGCACCATCTCGGCGCGCCTCAACGAAGACCGCCTGCCCACGGTGGTGGAACTGCTCAAGCGCGAGGCCGCGGCCATCGGCCCGCGCATCCACCCCTTCGATGCCACGCTGCGCCGGCCTGCGCAAAGCCTGGCGGGGCAGCAGCCCGAGCAGCGCCTGGTGCCGGGCAGCACGCCGGCTTCATCGGTCGACTGAGAGCACCTGGCGGGCGGCGTATGCTGCGGGTTCCTGCCCCGTCCCGGTGCCAGGGATGCGGCTTTCTTCACCCCCTCAGACCCAGGCTGCCATGAACCCCATTCTTGCCCTCGTCGTGTACTTCGCCATCATCACCTGGCTGCTGGTGGTGGTGGCCAGCCTGATCCGCGCCCGCGCGTGGACGCCCTCGGGCCTGCTGCTGGCCTTCGGCAACCGCGACCATCTGGATGACCCGGGGGCCTTTGCCGGCCGCGCCGAGCGCACGGCGCGCAACAGCTTCGAGAACCTGGTGTTCTTTGCCATCCTGGGCCTGGCGGCCACGGCCAGCAACCGTACCGGCAGCCTGGTGGTGCTGGGCGCCCAGGTGTTCTTCTGGGCGCGCATGGTCTACATCCCCGTGTACTACGTCGGCATCCCGTATGTGCGCACGGCGACCTGGGCCGTCAGCATCGCCGGGCTGGGGATGATGGCTGCCGCCCTGCTGTAGGCACCGCGGGCGGTGGGCCGCTCAGGCGGCCGTGGCCGCGCACTGCGCCAGCAGCCAGTCGCGAAAAGCCTTGACCAGCGGTGTCTGGGCGCGCGCCTCGGGGTAGACGAGGTAGTAGGCCTCGCTGCTGCGCAGCACCTCGGACGACAGTGCCACCAGCGCGCCCGAGGCCAGCTCGCCCTCGATCAGAAAGCGCGGCAGCACGGCCGCGCCCAGGCCCGAGACCGCTGCCTGCGCGATCATCGAGAACTGCTCGTAGCGCGGCCCGCGCAGCGCCAGGGGCGTGGGCGCGCCCACATGCTCGAACCATTCCGCCCACTGGGTGGGGCGGGTGTTCTGCTGCAGCAGCACGGCGCGCGCCAGGTCGGCCGGGCTGTGCAAGCCCTGCTGCGCGCGGTAGTGCGGGCTGCACACGGGCAGCACCTCCTCGTGCATCAGGTACTCGCACACCGCCCCCGCCCAGTGCGGGGCACCGAAGTGGATGGCCGCGTCCAGGGGCTCCTGGGCGAAGTCAAAGGGTTCCGAGCGCGCCGAAAAGTTCACCGTGGCATCGGGGTACAAGGCCATGAAGCCCGTCAGCCGCGGGATCAGCCAGCGCGTGCCAAGCGTGGGCAGCACGGCCAGGTTGAGCAGGCCGCCTGCGCTCGAAAAGGCCATGGCCTTCTGCGTGGCGGCCGACAACTGCTGCAGCAGCGCACGCACGTCGGCCGCATAGACGCGCCCGGCATCGGTCAGCACCACGCGCTGGCGCACGCGGTGGAACAGGGCCGTGCCCAGCTGTTCTTCGAGCTGGCGGATCTGGCGCGAGACGGCGCTCTGCGTCAGGTGCAGTTCCTCGGCCGCGCGCGACACGCTGGTGTGGCGCGCTGCGGCCTCGAAGGCCAGGAGGTCGGCCACGGGTGGCAGAAAGGTCTTGCGCAGCATCGCTGTTCATGCTCCTGGGGAATGATTCTCAGGGTTTCTACGGCTGGCGCACCGATATGGTGCTCTGTTTGCCCTGCAAGGGGGCAAGCACTTGAGTGGAGTTCATTCTATTTGTGAATCAAGTTGTTCCAATATTTTGCTATCGGCGCAGGCCCGATTGGGCGATATTGGGCGGATTGATTTCTGGAACACCGCCATGTCCGCACCCTCTGCTGCCCCTTCCTCCTCCCTCGTGACCGATGTCGATGCGCTGCTGCAGCGCCTGGGCGTGCCGCGCACGGCCTATACCGGCGGCGACCTGCCGGTGCGCTCGCCCATCACGGGCGAGGCTATTGGTGCCGTGCGCGAGGTGTCGGCAGCCGACGCCACCGCCGCCATCGCCCGCGCGCAGGCCGCCTTCCTGGCCTGGCGCAAGGTGCCGGCGCCGCGGCGCGGCGAACTGGTGCGCCTGCTGGGCGAGGAGCTGCGTGCCGCCAAGGACGACCTGGGCCTGGTCGTGACCATCGAGGCGGGCAAGATCCCGTCCGAAGGCCTGGGCGAGGTGCAGGAGATGATCGACATCTGCGACTTCGCGGTCGGCCTGTCGCGCCAGCTCTACGGCCTGACCATCGCCACCGAGCGCCCCGGTCACCGCATGATGGAAACCTGGCATCCGCTGGGCGTGTGCGGCGTGATCTCGGCCTTCAACTTCCCCGTGGCCGTGTGGTCGTGGAACGCGGCGCTGGCCCTGGTCTGCGGTGATTCGGTGGTGTGGAAGCCGTCCGAGAAGACGCCCCTCACGGCCCTGGCCACCCATGCCATTGCCCAACGCGCCCTGGCCCGTTTCGGCGATGCGCCCGAAGGCCTGCTGGAACTGCTGATCGGCCAGCGCGGCATCGGCGAGGTGCTGGTGGACGATGCCCGCGTGGCCGTGCTCTCGGCCACCGGCTCCACGGCCATGGGCCGTGCGGTCGGCCCGCGCCTGGCGGCCCGTTTCGCGCGCGCCATCCTGGAGCTGGGCGGCAACAACGCCGCCATCGTCGCCCCCACGGCCGACCTGGACCTGGCCCTGCGCGGCATCGCCTTCGCCGCCATGGGCACGGCCGGCCAGCGCTGCACCACGCTGCGCCGCCTGTTCGTGCACGACAGCATCTACGACAGCCTGGTGCCCCAGCTGCGCAAGGTGTACAGCAATGTGCAGGTGGGCGACCCGCGCACCGCCGGCACCCTGGTCGGCCCGCTGATCGACCGCGGCGCCTTTGACGGCATGCAGAAGGCACTGGACGAAGCCCGCGCCCTGGACGCCAAGGTGCACGGCGGCGAGCGCGTGCCGGGCCTGGGCGGCAGCGATGCCTACTACGTGCGCCCTGCACTGGTCGAACTGCGCAAGCACGAAGGCCCGGCCCTGCACGAGACCTTTGCGCCCATCCTTTATGTGGTGCGCTACAGCACGCTGGACGAGGCCATCGCCTGGAACAATGCCGTGGGTGCGGGCCTGTCGTCCTCGATCTTCACGCTCAACGTGCGCGAGGCCGAGCAGTTCATGTCCGCCGCAGGCTCGGACTGCGGTATCGCCAACGTCAACATCGGACCGAGCGGTGCCGAGATCGGCGGCGCCTTCGGTGGCGAGAAGGAAACCGGCGGCGGCCGCGAAGCCGGCTCCGACAGCTGGAAGGCCTACATGCGCCGCGCGACCAACACCATCAACTACTCCACCGCACTGCCCTTGGCGCAGGGCGTGAAGTTCGACGTCTAAGCGGTTCCAGTTCGCCGGCAGGAGCAAGCACCCCATGTCCATCGTGATCATCGGCGGCGGCGTCATCGGCAGCGCCATCGCCTACGAACTGACACGCCAGCGGCCGGGCTGTGAGGTCGTGGTGGTGGAGCGTGACCCGAGCTACGCGCAGGCCTCTTCGGCCCTGTCGGCCAGCTCCATCCGCCAGCAGTTTTCCACCGACATCAACGTGCAGATCTCGGCCTATGGCATCGGCTTTCTGCGCAACGTGGGCAGCTTGCTGGCCTGCAAGGGCGACGTGCCCGACATCGGCCTGCACGAGGGCGGCTACCTCTACCTGGCCACCGCCGCGGGCGAGGCCACGCTGCGCGACAACCATGGACTGCAAAAACGCCATGGGGCCGATGTGGCGCTGCTCACGCCGGCCGAGCTGGCCGCGCGCTTCCCCTGGCTGGCGCTGCAGGATGTGACACTGGGCTCGCTCGGCCTGTCGGGCGAGGGCTGGTTCGATGGCTACCTGCTGCTCACCGCCCTGCGCAAGAAGGCACAGAGCCAGGGCGTGCGCTATGTGGCCGACGAGGCCGTGGGTTTCGAGATGGCCACCAGCGGCGGCGTGCAGCATGTCACTGCCGTGCGGCTGAAAAGCGGTGCCACGCTGCCTTGCAGCCAGGTCGTGAATGCCGGTGGCCCCTGGGCCGGCGCCATCGCGGGCTGGGCCGGTATCGCGCTGCCCGTGGTGGGCAAGCGCCGCACCGTGTTCCATCTCTCCAGTCCTGCATCGTTGCCGCGTTGCCCGCTGCTCATCGACACCAGCGGCATCTGGCTGCGGCCCGAGGGCAGTGGCTTCATCGCGGGCTTCGCGCCGCCGGCCGACCAGGACGCGGACTTCGCCCCGCTCGACCCCGAGCACCACGCCTTCGAGGAGCATGTCTGGCCCACCCTGGCCGAGCGCATCCCGGGCTTCGAGGCGCTGCGCATGCAGGGCGCCTGGGCCGGCTACTACGAGATGAACACCTTCGACCACAACGCCATCGTGGGCCTGTCCCCCGATTGCGACAACCTGGTCTTCGCCAACGGCTTCTCGGGCCATGGCCTGCAGCAGTGCCCGGCCGTGGGCCGCGGCGTGGCCGAGCTGCTGCTCACGGGCGGCTACCAGAGCCTGGACCTCTCGCCGCTGTCCATCACGCGCATCGCACGCAACGCGCCGCTGCTCGAAAAGAACGTGATCTGAGCCCTGACGCAAGACACGCTTCACCCTTTTCCCAACCATAAGCACAAGGAGACGACGACATGGCATCTTTCCACAAGGTCACTTTCACCGCGCTGGCCGCAGGGCTGGCAATCGCCTGCATGGCCTTCGCGCCTGCGCATGCGCAAACAGCGGCCACCACCACGCTCGACAAGATCAAGGCGTCGGGCAAGGTGGTGCTTGGCGTGCGCGAGACCTCGCCGCCCATGGCCTATGCACTGGGCGCCAACGACAAGTACGTGGGCTACCACGTCGAGCTGTGCGAGCGCGTGCTCAAGGAGATCGCGCCCACCGCCAAGCTCGAATACATGGCCGTGACCGCGCAGAACACGCTGCCGCTGGTGCAGAACGGCACGCTCGACATCGGCTGCGGCCCCACCACCAACAACACCGCGCGCCAGCAGCAGGTGGCCTTCGCCGTGACCACCTACGTGAGCGAAGTGCGCATGGCGGTGCGCACGGACTCGGACCTGAAGTCCATCAGCCAGCTCGCGGGCCGCACCATCGCGGCGTCCACCGGCACCACGGCCGTGCAACTCTTGCGCAAGCAGGAGCGTGCCCTGGGCGGTGCACCCATCAAGACCGTGTTGGGCAAGGACCACCACGAAAGCTTCCTGCTGCTCGAATCCGGCCGCGCCGACGCCTTCGTGCTCGACGACAACCTGCTGGCCGGCATGATCGCCAACTCCAAGGACCCCTCGGCCTACCGCATCGTGGGCGAGCCGCTGGGCGCCGAGCCGATCGCGCTGCTGTTCCGCAAGGACGACCCGACCTTCAAGGCTGCCGTGGACGGCGTGCTCACCAAGCTCATGCAGAGCGGCGAGATGGAGAAGATCTACACCAAGTGGTTCGTCGCCCCCATCCCGCCCAAGAACGTGGGCCTGAACCTGCCGCTGGGCACCACACTGCGCCAGCTGTTCGCTGCCCCCAACGACAAGCCCCTGGAGACCTACCAGCAATGAACGCCGCCATCCCCGCCACGGCCTTTCGCGCGGCCGACCGCATCAGCGCCATCGGTGTCTCGGACATCGTGCGCATCACCCAGGCCGCCAACGAGCTCAAGCGCCAGGGCCAGCCCGTGATCGTGCTGGGCCTGGGCGAGCCGGACTTCGATACGCCCCTGCACATCCAGGAGGCGGCGCAGCAGGCCATGGCGCGGGGTGAGACCCACTACACCGTGCTGGACGGCACGCCCGAGCTCAAGGCCGCCATCCAGCACAAGTTCCGCAAGGACAACGGGCTGGAGTTCGCCACCCACGAGATCACGGTGGGTGCCGGTGCCAAGCAGGTCATCTACAACGCGCTGATGGCCAGCCTGAACCCCGGCGACGAGGTGATCCTGCCCGCACCGTACTGGACCTCGTACGCCGACATGGTGCTGATCGCAGGCGGCGTGCCCGTGGTGGTGCCCTGCAGCGAGGCCAACGGCTTTCGCATCACGCCCGAACAGCTCGACGCCGCGATCACGCCGCGCACGCGCTGGGTGTTCATCAACTCTCCCTCCAACCCCAGCGGCACGGCCTACAGCGCCGAACAGCTCCAGCCCATCCTGCAGGTGGTGCTGAACCACCCGCAGGTCTGGGTGCTGGCGGACGACATCTACGAGCACATCCTGTACGACGGCCATGCCTTCGCCACACCCGCGGCGGTGATGCCTGCGCTGCGCGAGCGCACGCTCACAGTGAACGGGGTTTCCAAGTCGTATGCCATGACGGGCTGGCGCATCGGCTACGGCGCGGGCCCGCGCGCACTGATTGCGGCCATGGCCGTGGTGCAGAGCCAGGCCACTTCGTGCGCCTCGTCCATCAGCCAGGCTGCGGCCGTGGCCGCGCTCACCGGCCCGCAGGACATCGTGGCCGAGCGCTGCCGCGAGTTCCAGGCGCGGCGCGACCTGGTGGTGGCTTCTCTCAACGCATCGCCCGGGCTGCGCTGCCGCGTGCCCGAAGGCGCGTTCTACACCTTCGCCAGCTGCGAAGGCGTGCTGGGCCGCACCACGCCGGGCGGTGCCACGCTGCGCAGCGATGCCGATTTCTGCGACTACTTGCTGCGCGAGTTCCATGTGGCCGTGGTGCCCGGCAGCGTGCTGGGGCTGGCGCCGTACTTCCGTATCTCGTACGCTGCGTCCATGGCCGACCTGCAGGAAGCCTGCGCGCGCATCCGCCGCGCATGCGAGGCGCTGCGCTGAGGCCCCTGTGATTTCCTTTTTCTGTTTCTCTCGTTCCGGACCTCTGACATGACCACGCCTTCCCCTTCCAGCACCACCACCGCCAGCCGCACGGGCGGCCAGATCCTGGTGCAGCAGCTCATCACCCACGGCGTCAAGCAGCTGTTCTGCGTGCCGGGCGAGAGCTACCTGGCCGTGCTGGATGCGCTGCACGATGCGAGCATCGCCGTCACCGTCTGCCGCCAGGAAGGCGGCGCCGCCATGATGGCCGAGGCCCAGGGCAAGCTCACGGGCCGGCCGGGCATCTGCTTCGTCACGCGCGGCCCGGGCGCCACCAATGCCTCGGCCGGCGTGCACATCGCGCACCAGGACTCGACCCCCATGATCCTGTTCGTGGGCCAGGTGGCGCGCGGGGCGCTGGGGCGCGAGGCTTTCCAGGAGCTGGACTACGGTGCCGTGTTCGGCACCATGGCCAAGTGGGTGGTGGAGATCGACGACCCGGCGCGCGTGCCCGAACTCATCTCGCGCGCCTTCCACGTCGCCACCTCGGGCCGCCCCGGCCCCGTGGTGGTGGCCCTGCCCGAGGACATGCTGACCGAGGCCGCCAGCGTGGCCGACGCGCTGCCCTACCAGGTGGCCGAGACCCACCCTGGCGCCGCGCAGATGGCCGAGCTGGCCGAGCGCCTGGGCAAGGCGAAGCAGCCCGTGGCCATCCTGGGCGGCAGCCGCTGGTCCGAGCAGGCCGTGCGCGAGTTCACGGCCTTTGCCGAAGCCTGGTCGCTGCCCGTGTACTGCTCGTTCCGCCGGCAGATGCTGTTCCCGGCCACGCACGCCTGCTATGGCGGCGACCTGGGCCTGGGCGTGAACCCCAAGCTGCTCGCGCGCATCCGCGCGTCGGACCTGGTGCTGGTCGTTGGTGGCCGCCTGTCCGAAGTGCCCTCGCAGGGCTACGAGCTGTTCGCCATCCCCAACCCTGTGCAGCCGCTGGTGCACGTGCATGCCGACGCCGACGAACTGGGCCGGCTGTACCGCCCCGCGCAGGCCATCCATGCCACGCCGCAGGCCTTCACGGCCGCGCTGGCTGCGGTACGCCCCACGGCCGCCATGCCCTGGGCGGCCCATGCCGAGGCCGCCCATGCCGAGTACCTGGCCTGGAGCGATACCGCCCCCATCCGCATCCCCGGTGACTTGCAGATGGGCCAGGTGATGCAGCACCTCAAGGAAGTGCTGCCGGCCGACACCATCTTCTGCAATGGCGCAGGCAACTTCGCCACCTGGATCCACCGCTTCTGGCCCTTCACGACCTATGCCAGCCAGCTGGCGCCCACCAGCGGCTCCATGGGCTACGGCCTGCCGGCCGGCGTGGTCGGCAAGCGCCTGTGGCCGCAGCGCGAGGTGGTGATCTTCGCGGGCGACGGCGACTTCCTCATGCACGGCCAGGAGTTCGCCACCGCCGTGCAGTACGGCCTGCCCATCATCGTGGTGCTGCTGGACAACGCCATGTACGGCACCATCCGCATGCACCAGGAGCGCGAGTACCCGGGCCGCATCAGCGCCACGGCCCTCAAGAACCCCGACTTCAAGGCCTATGCCCAGGCCTTCGGCGGCCATGGTGAGCGCGTCACCAGCACCGAGGAATTCGGCCCTGCATTGGCCCGAGCCCGTGCCAGCGGCCTGCCCAGCGTGCTGCACTGCCTGATCGACCCCGAGGCCATCACGCCCACGGGCACGCTGCAGGGCCTGCGCAACGCGGCCCTGGCCAAGAAGTAGTCGTACCGCATCCAACCCTGCTTTCGGCCGGGCGGCTGACAGCAGGGTGGCGGCGCTTTTGCGCACAATGGAGGCCGTGACCTCCGCCCCGCCCGACGAGCCTTCCGCACCGCGCCTGCGCCGCATTGCGCACCTCGACATGGATGCCTTCTTCGCATCCGTCGAGCTGCTGCGCTACCCGCAGCTCAAGGGCCTGGCCGTGGTCATCGGCGGCGGGCGGCGCAAGGTCGACGAGCTGCTGCACCAAAGCCCCGACGGCCAGGGCCTGCGCGAGCCGCACTTCATCCCGGTGGCCGACTTCCCCCTGCTCAAGGACTATGTGGGCCGGGGCGTCATCACCACGGCCACCTATGCGGCGCGGCAGTTCGGTGTGGGCTCGGCCATGGGCATGATGAAGGCGGCCAAGCTCTGCCCCGACGCCATCGTGCTGCCCGTGGATTTCGAGGAGGTGCGCCGCTTCTCGCGCCTGTTCAAGAGCACCATCACCGAGATCGCGCCCGTGATGCAGGACCGCGGCGTGGACGAGGTCTACATCGACTTCACCGATGTACCCGGCGGCCAGCGCGAAGGGGGCAGGGTGCTGGCGCGGCTGATCCAGAAGAGCATCTTCGACGTGACGGGCCTGACCTGCTCCATCGGCGTGGCACCCAACCGGCTGCTGGCCAAGATGGCCAGCGAGTTCAACAAGCCCAATGGCATTTCCATCGTTTACGAAGAGGATCTGAAGGACAGGATCTGGCCACTCAACGTGCGCAAGATCAATGGCATCGGCCCCAAGGCGGGCGAGAAGCTGGCGAGCCTGGGCATAGTGACCATTGGCCAGCTTGCGGCGCAAGACCCGCAGTGGCTCATCGAACGCTTCGGCAAGTCGAGCGGCGCCTGGATGCACCGCGTGGCCTGGGGCCGCGACGAGAGCCCCGTGGTCACCGAGAGCGAACCCGTGAGCATGAGCCGCGAGACCACCTTCGACCGCGACCTGCACGCCGTGCGCGACAGGGCGGAGCTGGGCCGCATCTTCACCGACCTGTGCGAGCGCGTGGCGGCCGACCTGCAGCGCAAGGGCTATGTGGGCAAGACCATCGGCATCAAGCTGCGCTACGACGACTTCAGGATCGCCACGCGCGACCAGACGCTGGACCGCTACACCCAGGACGCGGCCACCATCCGCCGCACGGCGGGCCTGTGCCTCAAGCGGGTGCCGCTGGACCGCAAGCTGCGCTTGCTGGGCGTGCGCGTGGGCACGCTGGAGCGCGAGGGCGATGTGCCCGACGGCCCGCCCGAGCCGCGCCCGCCCCGGTCGCGCGAGGCCGACCCCTACACCCGTCCGCTGTTCTGAGCCACATCGCTGCCGCCGCACCGGGGGGGCGCGATCTTGACGAATTCTTACGCCAGGCTTACATTGGAGTGCCCTCTGGCGGAGATGGTCATGACGCTCAACGAGCTCCAACGCATCAAGCAATGGCATGTGGACCACCGGGTCGAGCATCCGCTGGAATACCACCTGTGGGATCTGGTGCTTACGCTCTGGCTCATGGGCTGGGTGGGCTGGGTGCCCACGTGCGTGCTGGGCGATGCCTGGGCGGCGCCCCTGTGTCTTGCAGGTACCTTGCTGCCCAGCCTCTATGTGGCCTGGCGCGCCCGGGCGCACCGCTTGAACCGGTTGCGATGCGACTGGCTGAAGTAAACAAGCACCCCCTGAGCGGCTACGCCGCCTCCCCCTCTCTCATATTGCTTCGCAATCTGGGAGGGGGACGCCCCCAGCGCGGCGGGGCGGCCCTTGCGCGGGGGCACTGGCCTGGGTCGCGCCAGTATCGTGCGCCACGAAGCACCCAAGCCGTTGGGTTGGCTGCGCCGGCTCAGGTGCTCACTGTCTTGCCGTGCGCACGTTGCCTGGCAGGGCCTGGGGGTGGCTGGTGCGCAGCGGGTTGATGTCCAGGCCGCCGCGGCGCGTGTAGCGTGCGTAGACCGTGAGCTTGAGCGGCTTGCAGCGCGTCCACAGGTCCATGAAGATGCGCTCCACGCACTGCTCGTGGAATTCGTTGTGGTTGCGAAAGCTCACCAGGTACTGCAGCAGCCCCTCCTGGTCGATGGGCGCGCCGGTGTAGCGGATCTGCACGCTGCCCCAGTCGGGCTGGCCCGTCACCAGGCAGTTGCTCTTGAGCAGGTTGCTGGTGAGCACCTCGGTCACCGGGGGCTCGTCGTGCACGGCATGCAGCAGTTCGGGGGCGGGCTGGTAGTGCGTGCATTCCACATCCAGGCGGTCCAGGCTCAGGCCGTCGAGTTCGTGCACGGGCTCCTGGTCGAACATCTCGGGCAGCAGCAGCTTCACGCCCACCGTGGCCGGGTGTTCGGCACTGCGCCAGACGGCCTCGCTCACATCGGCGCGGATGCGCGCCTGCACCTCGGAGGGGTCGGCAAAGCGCGTGTTGTTGAAGCTGTTGAGGTAGAGCTTGAAGGACTTGCTCTCGACGATGTTGGGCGTCTCGCACGGGATGGTGATGTGCAGCAGGGCCACCTGCGGCTTGCCGCGCTGGTTGAGCCAGGACAGCTCGAACGCCGTCCACAGGTCCGCGCCGAAGAAGGGCGGGGCCGCGGTGATGCCGATCTCGGCGCGCTTGCCCGCGCGCGGGATGGGGAACAGCAGCGAGGCATCGTACTGGTCCACATAGGCCGAGGCCTTGCCCAGCTGGGATTGTTCGGGGGTGTTGTCGTTCATGGCGGGGTCCTCCTGTTGTCGGGCACAGGCACAGGCCTTATTTGAATTCGCGCTCGCGCAGCCACTTGGTGGCGATCCACTTCTCGCCGGCAATCACCGGTGCGCCACCGTGCAAGGTCTTGGTGGAGGGGTGGGCGCGCTCGTAGCTGAAGAACACGGCGTTGCCGCGCTGCGGGCCGACTTCGACATGCACGTCGGGGAAGGTGGTGCCGCCGCCTTTTTCGGGCGTGTTGAGGTACATGACCAGGGTGCCCACGCGCTGGCCGCCGCGCTTCAGGATGGTGGGTGTGCCCGGCTCGCCGGGGTCGAAATAGTCGTAGTGCGGTTTGTACTCGGCGCCGGGGCGGTAGTGCAGCACCTGCAGGCCTTCGCCGTTCTCGATGGGCCAGTCTAGCAGGCGCGCGATGCGCTCCTCGATGCGCTGCACCACGGCGTTCTCGCCGCGCTGGAAGAACATGCCATCGCTGGTGCGGTCGGCATTGATCTCCTCGCCGCCGGTCTTGGTGGCCACGGTGAGCGAGCGCGCCATGCGCGGCTCGGCGGCCGCGATCAGGGCGTCGCATTCCTCGTCGGAGAGCAGGTTGCCGAACACCACGACGCGCGGCTTGGCGATGGCGAGCAGCACCTTCACCACGCGGTCGCCGGCATCGACCTCGGCGGGCGATTCGTCCAGCAGGGGCTCGGGCACCTTCACGGCGGGCGGCTGGCCCTGCTGCTCGGCCAGGGCATTGAGGTGGTCCTGCAGCGTGATTTCCAGCGCTTCGGCGGCCACGTCCTCGTTCCAGCCCGCATCGCGCATGGATTGCAGCACCACGGGGGCGGCAAAGCCGGCCTCGGCCTGTTCGATGATCCAGCGGCGCAGCTCGGGCGTGATGGCCTGGCGCGCAGCAGCGGCGGTGGCGCTGGAAGGCGACTGTTCGGAAGACGATGCCATGGCAGATCTCACACGTTGGTCTTGCGCCGGAACACCAGGCGCTCAGGTTGGGAGGCGGCGGGAGCAAAAGTGTAGCCTTCCAGGTCAAAGCCCTGGAGCGCGTGCGGGGTCGCCAGGCGGTGGCCGATGGCGTAGCGCGCCATCAGCCCGCGCGCGCGCTTGGCGTGGAAGCTGATGATCTTGTAGGCGCCGCCCTTCCAGTCCTCGAACACGCATTCGATCACGCGGGCCTTGAGGGCCTTGGTGTCCACGGCCTTGAAGTACTCCTGCGAGGCCAGGTTCACCACCACGGGCGTGGTGTCGGCGCGCAGCCGGGTGTTCAGGTGTTTGGCGATGCGGTCGCCCCAGTACTGGTAGAGGTTGCTGCCGGCCTCGGTGGCCAGGCGCGTGCCCATCTCCAGGCGGTAGGGCTGCATCAGGTCCAGCGGGCGCAGCATGCCGTACAGGCCGCTCAGGATGCACACATGGTCCTGCGCCCACTGCAGTTCCTCGGGGCCCAGGGTGCGCGCGTCCAGGCCTTCGTAGACGTCGCCGTTGAAGGCCAGCAGCGCCTGGCGTGCATTGGCGGCCGTGAAGCGCGGCTTCCAGGCCTGGTAGCGCGCCACGTTCAGGGCAGCGAGCTTGTCGCTCAGCGACATCAGCGTGGCGATGTCCTGGGGCGACTTTTCGCGCAGCACCCGGATCAGGTCCTTGGATTGCGGCACGAACTGCGGCAGCGTGTGCGGCAGGTCTGGCGGCAGCGGGGTTTCATAGTCCAGCGACTTGGCGGGGGACAGCAGGAACAGCATGGTGGCGTGGTGGTTCGTAAGGCCCGGAAAAACAGCAGGCAGGGCAACGTGGACGTGGGCGCAAGGATACCGGCATCTGCGGCACGCCTGCACAAAGACCGGACCCCAAAGCAAGAAGGCGGCCGAGGCCGCCTTCTTGTGTGCTCAGCGCATCACGCCGCTGGGGGTTGCTCGAACGGGAGCTTCATCGCCGAGAGGTCGCGGCGGGTTTCCACCAGCACCAGCGGGCCTTCGTCGATCACCACCACGGGTGGGCGCTCGCGCGGCACATGGATGGGCTTGGGCTCTGCTGCGATTGCGGCCTGTGCGGCAGCGATCTTGGCGGCATCGGAGTTCACCCACTGCAGGCCCGACGATTCGGCGACCTGGTGCAGCTCGGCGAGCGGCAGGGTGAAGGCCTGCACGCGGGGCAGGCCGGTGGCGGGGGCTGGCGCAGCCACCACGGGCGCGGCGGCTGCCGGCACGGGGGCGGCCACAGGCGCTGCCACGGGGGCGGGCGCGGCGGCAACGGGGGCTGGAGCGCTCTCAGTCACTGGTGCCGTGACCGGGGCTGCTGCCACGGGTGCGGCGGCTTCGGCGGGGGCGCTGAAGTAGCTGCGGCGGGGCGCTTCGTCCTGGGATGCGTCCGTGGGGGCCGCGGCCGCCGAGGTATCGAAGTCCAGCAGCGGGGCGGCTGCCGGTGCGGCTGCGCCCTCGGCGTTCTCGCGCGGACCGCGCTCGCCGCGTTCGCGGCGGTCGCGGCCATAGCGGTCGCGCGAGCGGCGCTCGCGGCGCTGCTCTTCGCTGCCCGCTGCGCTGTTGGCCGACTCGTTGCCGGTCAGGTCCAGGTCGGGCAGCAGTGCCAGTGGCGAGGTGTCGGCGAAATCGCCTGCCGGTGCGGCCTGCTCGGCGCCCTCGGCATTGCGGGGCGTGCGCTCACCGCGATCGCCACGTTCGCGGCGGCCGGAGCCGTCACCGCGCTCGCGGCGGGGGCCGCGCTCGCCGCGTTCACCACGCGGGGGCTGGCCGGCGTTGGCGTCGCTGCCACCGCCGATCGGGCCTTCCACCTGGGCGCCGGCCACGGCGGCAGCCTGCTCGCCATTCAGTGCGTTGGCGTTGGCCTGGTTGCGGTTGTCGCCATCGTTGCGGCCACGGCCATTGCGGCCACCGCGTCCTTCACGGCCCTCGCCCTCGGGGCGGCGTTCGCCACCTTCACGCGGTGGGCGATTGCCCTGGCCTTCGGCGTCGCGCGGTGCACGGCCTTCGGCCGAGCGCTCGCCGCGGCGGCCACGGCCTTCTGCGGCGCCTTCGCGGTTGCCACCGTCACGGCCGCCGCCTTCGCGCTGGCCTTCGCTGCGGCCAGGCGCGTCGCGGTTGCTGCGGCGTCCGCCACGGTTTTCGCCACGGCCATCGCGGCGGGGTTCACGGGCCGGTGCCGCCTCTGCAGCAGGTGCGGGCGCGGGGGCCGGTGCTGCCACCGGCGCTGGCGCGGGGGCAGCGCCACCGAACAGGCTTCCGATGCTGCTCTTGAGCCAGGCAAAAAAGCCTTGCTCCTGCGGTGCGGCCGGGGCGGCAGCAGCCGGTGCCGGTGCGGGCGTGGGGGCTGCGGCAGGCGTGGCAGCGGGGCGCTGGCCTTGCTGGCCTGCGCGCGCAGGGCGTGCCGCGCCTTCGGGGCGGGGCTCGACCTGCGGGGCCGGGGCATCGGGCAGCACGCCCTTGATCACCGGGGTCTGCTTGTTGGTGGGTTCCTGCGAGCGGCGCGTCACCGAGGTGGGGTCTTCCACATCTTCGGCGAGCTTGTAGCTGGCTTCGATGTGGTCCAGGCGCGGGTCGTCGTGCTTGAGGCGCTCCAGGCGGTAGTTGGGGGTTTCCAGCGTCTTGTTGGGCACCATCAGCACGGCCACGCGCTGCTTGAGTTCGATCTTGGCGATCTCGGTGCGCTTTTCGTTGAGCAGGAACGAGGCCACTTCCACGGGCACCTGGCAGTGCACGGCGGCCGTGTTGTCCTTCATCGACTCTTCCTGGATGATGCGCAGGATCTGCAGGGCCGAGGATTCGGTGTCGCGGATGTGGCCCGAGCCGCCGCAACGGGGGCAGGGGATGGACGAACCTTCGGACAGCGCGGGCTTCAGGCGCTGGCGGCTCATCTCCATGAGGCCGAACTTGCTGATGGTGCCGAACTGCACGCGGGCGCGGTCCTGGCGCAGCGCGTCGCGCAGGCGGTTTTCCACTTCGCGGCGGTTCTTGCTCTCCTCCATGTCGATGAAGTCGATCACGATCAGGCCGCCCAGGTCGCGCAGGCGCATCTGGCGCGCCACTTCGTCGGCGGCTTCCAGGTTGGTGCGGGTGGCGGTTTCCTCGATGTCGCCGCCCTTGATGGCGCGGGCCGAGTTCACGTCCACGCTGACCAGCGCTTCGGTGTGGTCGATCACGATGGCGCCGCCCGAGGGCAGTTGCACGGTGCGGGCGTAGGCCGACTCGATCTGGTGCTCGATCTGGAAGCGGCTGAACAGGGCGGCGTCGTCGCGGTAGCGCTTCACGCGGGCGGCATGCTCGGGCATGACGTGCGCCATGAACTGCTGCGCCTGCTCGTAGATGTCGTCGGTATCGATGAGGATGTCACCGATGTCGCTGTTGAAGTAGTCGCGGATCGCGCGGATGACGAGGCTCGATTCCTGGTAGATCAGGAAGGCGCCCTTGCCACCCTTGGCGGCGCCGTCGATGGCGTTCCACAGCTTGAGCAGGTAGTTCAGGTCCCACTGCAGTTCGGGCGCGGTGCGGCCGATGCCGGCGGTGCGCGCGATGATGGACATGCCGTTCGGGTATTCCAGCTGGTCCATCGCCTCCTTGAGCTCGGCGCGGTCCTCGCCCTCGATGCGGCGCGATACGCCACCACCGCGGGGGTTGTTGGGCATCAGCACCACATAGCGGCCGGCCAGCGAGACGAAGGTGGTCAGGGCTGCGCCCTTGTTGCCGCGCTCTTCCTTTTCGACCTGGACCAGCAGTTCCTGGCCTTCGCGGATCACTTCATTGATGCGCGCCTGGCTGGGCGAGACGCCCGGGGCGAAGTAGCTGCGCGAGATTTCCTTGAACGGCAGGAAGCCGTGGCGGTCTTCGCCGTAGTCGACGAAGCAGGCTTCCAGCGAGGGCTCGACGCGCGTGACGACGGCCTTGTAGATGTTGCCCTTGCGCTGCTCGCGCCCTTCGATCTCGATCTCATAGTCGAGGAGCTTTTGTCCGTCGACGATGGCCAGGCGCCGTTCTTCGGGCTGCGTGGCGTTGATGAGCATCCGCTTCATGATGCGATTCCTTCTTGTGTTTCGCGGTGGGCAGCGGCGCAGCCATCAGGCCTTGCGCGGGCTGCCACCCGCAGTTCCAAACCATTGAACAAGCTCTACAGGAGCCGTGAATGCCTGGACTGACGCGTCGAAACGAAGGGAATTGCCGGGGATGCCGAAAGCCTGCCGCGCGTTAGCGCGGCAGCAAAAGGCAGGGGCGCGTGGAAGGGGGCGAGTGGGAGAGGCGCAGTTTTGCCACGAACAAGGCGGCTGGTTGCGCTTGCCGGGTGGCTGCCACAGGCCCTTGCCATTGCGCGCGCATGGCCAGGGGCATGCGCCACCGCCACAAGGTCACAATCCAGGCCATCAACAACCACATGCTCGCTTCGATCCGCTGGCAGACCTTGCCCTGGTGGGGCGCATCTGCCAGCTTGGGGGATTCCGTATCAGTGTTTCAATCTGTCAGCCCGCCGGCTGGCACCCAGGCCATTGCAGGCATCTGGCCTGCAATCTGCGTGGGCGACACCCGCTGGCATCGACCGGCCTGCGCACGTGTGGCGGTCGTGTGGACTAAACTCCAGACAAATCAACCACTTACACAGCAACGCGCAGGTGAAACACATTATAGGGGGCAAACCGCCATCCGGCCCCGCCCCGGCTTCCAACCCGCCGGCCGCCCGGCTCGTCGAGGTCGACGAGGACTCGGCGGGCCAGCGCCTCGATAACTTTTTGATACGCCACCTCAAGGGTGTGCCCAAGACGCATGTCTACCGCATCATCCGCAGCGGCGAGGTGCGCATCAACAAGGGCCGTGCCAGCGCCGACACCCGGGTGGAGACGGGGGATGTGGTGCGCCTGCCACCCGTGCGCGTCTCCGACAAGGTGGCGGAGAAGGCCGAGCGCCCTGCACCCGCGCGCGAATTTCCCATCCTGCTCGAAGACGAGCACCTGATCGCCCTGGACAAGCCGGCCGGCGTGGCCGTGCATGGCGGCAGCGGCGTCAGCTTCGGCGTGATCGAGCAATTGCGCCAGGCCCGGCCCGGCACGAAGTTCCTGGAGCTGGTGCACCGGCTGGACCGCGACACCTCGGGGATCCTGCTGGTGGCCAAGAAGCGCTCGGCGCTCACGCACCTGCAGGACCAGTTCCGCGAGCGCGAAACCGGCAAGACCTACCTGGCCCTGGTCACGGGGGTGTGGGCTGCCAACAACAAGGTCATCGACCTGCCGCTGCACAAGTACCTGCAGGCCGATGGCGAGCGCCGCGTGCGCGTGACCACGGCCGACGACCCCGAGGGCATGCGCTCCATCACCCTGGTCAAGGTGCGCCAGAAGGTGCCAGCGCGCCAGGAGCAGGGCCTGCCGGCCATGACGCTGCTGGAGGTGACCATCAAGACCGGGCGCACCCACCAGATCCGCGTGCACCTGGCCAGCCAGGGGCATGCCATCGTGGGGGATGACAAGTACGGCGACTTCGAGCTGAACAAACGCTTGCAGAAGCTGGGCATGCGGCGCATGTTCCTGCACGCCTGGAGGTTACAGTTCAACCACCCGGCCAGCGGCGAGCGCGTGGCACTGAATGCCGAATTGCCGCCCGAGCTGGCCGAATTTGTCCCTTCCTGACCGACCGACCGACCGACTGCCTGCATGCGCCCCACGTCCCGCCCCCGCCGTTTCGACCTGATTGCCTTCGACTGGGATGGCACCCTGTTCGACTCCACCCAGATCATCGTGCGCTGCATCCAGGCGGCCGTGAAGGACGTGGGCGGCAAGGTGCCCACGGACGAGGCGGCCTCGTACGTGATCGGCATGGCGCTGATGCAGGCGCTGGCCCATGCGGCGCCCGACGTGCCGCCCGAGAAATACACCGAGCTGGGCAACCGCTACCGTTTCCACTACCTGCAGCACCAGGACGACCTGAGCCTGTTCGAAGGCGTGCTGCCCATGCTGGCCGACCTGCGCGACGCCGGGCACCTGCTCACGGTGGCCACGGGCAAGAGCCGGCGCGGCCTGGACGAGGTGCTGCACTCCAAGGACCTCAAGGGCGTGTTCGATGGCTCGCGCACGGCCGACCAGACGGCCGGCAAGCCCCACCCCTTGATGCTGCAGGAGCTGATGGCCGAGTTCGATGTGCCGCCCGAGCGCGTGCTCATGATCGGTGACACCACGCACGACCTGCAGATGGCGCTGAACGCCGGCTGTCCCAGCGTGGGCGTGAGCTACGGGGCGCACGAGCCCGATGCCTTCCATGCACTGCAGCCGCTCGCAGTGGCCCATTCCGTGCGCGAGCTGCACGACTGGCTGCTGGCCAACGCTTGAGCGCCACCATGACGACCCCGGTCGAGTCCCATGCCATTCCCTTGTGCAACAGCGCCGAGCTGGTCGATGGCGGGCTGGCCGTGCCCTTTGACCTGGTCTATGCCGGTCAGACCTGCCGGGCCTTTGCCATCCGCTACCGCGGCGCGCCGCACGCCTACCTGAACCGCTGTACCCATGTGGCGATGGAGATGGACTACCAGCCGGGCCGCTTTTTCGACGACAGCGGCAACTGGCTGCTGTGTGCCACGCATGGCGCGGCCTACCTGCCCGACACGGGCCAGTGCGCGGGCGGGCCCTGCCGGGGCGGCCTGGTGAAGATCACCCTGTCGGAGTCCGGTGGCGTGGTGCACTGGCATACTGCGTACAACCTGCAGCCGGTCGAGTTCTAGATGACGAAGATGATCCGCCCTGGCGTGCCCTGTTTTCCGGCATCCATGCCTGCCATGGATGGCCCGGTGTCCCCAAAGGCCTGAAATGACCGAACCCCAACAGCCCGGAAGCCCGGGTTCCGACAAGAATTTCCCCCCGTCGCAGGACCTGTGGTCGCAGTCGGCCGCCCCCTCGGGCCCCCGCGCCCCTGCGCAGGAGCCCGGCTGGGAGCGCGCCACGCTGGAGAAACTGGCCTTTGCGGCCCTGAACGAGCAGCGCTCGGCCCGGCGCTGGAAGATCTTCTTTCGCTTTGCCTGGCTGCTCCTGATCGCCGCCCTGGTGTTTGGCGCCATGCGCCAGGCCTCGACCGGTGCCAGCAAGAGCACGCCGCACACGGCCGTGGTGGATGTCAAGGGCGAGATCGCCTCGGGTGCCGAAGCCAGTGCCGAATTCGTGGTCGCCGCCATGCGCAGCGCCTTCGAGGACGAGGGTTCGCAGGCCGTGGTGCTGTTGATCAACTCGCCGGGTGGCAGCCCGGTGCAGGCCGGCATCATCAACGACGAGATCGTGCGCCTGAAGGCCAAGTACAACAAGCCGGTGTATGCCGTGGTCGAGGAGACCTGTGCCTCGGCCGCCTACTACATCGCCGCGGCGGCCGACGAGATCTTTGTCGACAAGGCCAGCATCGTGGGCAGCATCGGTGTGCTCATGGATGGATTCGGCTTCACTGGCATCATGGACAAGCTGGGCGTGGAGCGCCGCCTGCTCACGGCGGGTGAGAACAAGGCCTTTCTGGACCCGTTCAGCCCCCAGACCGAAAAGCAGCGTGAGTACGCGCAGGCCATGCTCAACCAGATCCACCAGCAGTTCATCGCCGTGGTGAAGGCCGGGCGGGGTGAGCGCCTGAAGACCACGCCCGAGACCTTCAGCGGCCTGTTCTGGACCGGCCAGCAGGCGGTGGAGATGGGCCTGGCCGACAAGCTCGGAAACCTCGACTTCGTGGCGCGCGAGGTGGTCAAGGCCGAAGAGATCATCGACTACACCCGCCGCGACAACGTGGCCGAACGCCTGGCCAAGCGCTTTGGTGCGGCCATGGGCATCGGTGCGGCCAAGGCGCTGACCTCGGCCGGCCCTCAGCTGCGCTGAGGGCTGTCAGCTATCGAGGCCGCTCGCGGCCTTGCGCTGGCGTGAGCCGTCTTCAAGGATGGTGTCGTCGGCCGTGAGCTTGCCGGATTCATCCCACTGCTTGCGCGCTTCCAGCCGGGTGCGGCCCCGGGCATCGGGTGCGGTGTAGCGGTCTTCGCGGCCCAGCCGGCCGTTGGGGTGAAAGTACTGCTGCACGCCCGTGGGCTGCTGCTCGGCCGTGAGGAGTTCGCGCCGGGTGAGCTTGCCTTCGTCGTCGCGCAGCTCGCGCTGGATGCGTGTGGCATCGCCGGTGCCGCTCGTGGTGGAGCGCTCGCGTGGCGCGCCATTGAGGTACCAGCGTTCAAGCAGCACCTCGCGCCCATCGGCAAACGCGTGTTGTTCGGTCATTTGGCCGTTGTTGCCAAAGCGGCGCAGGCTGTGCAGCGGGCCGCGCGTATCGCGCAGGAAGCGCGGTGGTTGCTGCTGCGGGTCGTCGGCGGCGAAGATGCGTTCCTCGCGCAGCACGCTCTTGCCGCCCTCGGTGAAAAAGCTGCGGTGCACGCGCCGGCCTTCCTCGAACTGCATCTGCTGGGCGACCAGGCCGTCGCTGGTCCATTCGGTGGACAGCAGCAGCCGCCCCTGGTCGTAGCGCACCTGGCCCGCCTTGGCGCCCGCGCTGGTGAACAGCGGGGTGTCCGTGGCGCCCTCGAAGCCGCAGGGCTTGCGGTCTTCGGGCAGCACGCTGGTGCGTGGGCACTGCAGCCGCGTGGGCTGGCCGGCGCTGTTGTACTCCACCACGAACTGTTCCTGCCCCTCGGCGTGGAAGGACAGGCGCTCGGGCCGGCCGTTCGCGTCGAAACGGCGAACGGCGCCGGTGGTGCGCCCGTTTTCGGCGAATTCCTCGCGCTTGAGCTGGCCGTTGGGCCAGAACTCGGCCACCCGGCCCTGGCTGTTGCCGCGTTCGTTCACGCTGCGCTCGCGTTGCAGCTTGCCCTCGCGGTCGAAAAATCGCTCCTTGCCCAGGTACTTGCCGTCCCGGAGCTCCTGCTCGCGCTGCAATTGGCCGGTGTTCTCGTCGCGGCAGCGCAGCAGGCCGGTCAGGCCTGCGGTTTCGGCGCCATTGCTGGGGTTGACGGGCTTGCCATTGAATTCGCAGCGGATGATGGCGTGTGCACCCGTGGCGCAGGTGCCGAGTGCGAGCAGCAAAAGGGCAGGGAGGCGTTGCATGGCGTGGAGTGGACTCAGCGGCCCAGGGCAAACACGATGGGGGTGCGGTTGCTGGGCACCAGGGGCTGGGCGCGCCACTGGCGCACCAGCTGGCTGCGGATCTGGGCACTGGGCAGTGTCAGGCCGCTGGCCAGCGCCAGGCGGGTGTGGGGCTGCAGGGTCTGCACCAGGGCCTGCCACAGGGCGGGGTTGCGGTAGGGCGTTTCGATGAAGAGTTGGGTCTGGCCGGTCTTGAGGGCCAGGGATTCGAGCTCGCGGATGCGCTGCGTGCGCTCCTGCCCATCCTGGGGCAGGTAGCCGGCAAAGGCAAAGCCCTGGCCATTGAGGCCGCTCGCCGCCAGGGCGAGCAGCAGCGACACCGGGCCCACGAGCGGGACGACAGGGATGCCCAGGTCGTGCGCGGCGCGTACCACCGATGAGCCTGGGTCGGCCACGGCGGGCATGCCGGCCTCGCTGACCAGGCCCAGGGAATGGCCGAGCAGCGCGGGGGCCAGCAGGGGCTTGGCGTCGAAGCTGGCCGAGCCCTTGTCGCCATGGTCGCCTTTCTTGTGCACCTCGCGCGGCAACTCGGTGATCTGTTGCTGCTGCAGCGGCACCGCCAGCGGGTGCAGGGCGTCGATGCGCTTGAGGTAGGCGCGGGTGCTCTTGGCGTTTTCGCAGACCCAGTGGGTGAGCCGGGCCGCCTGCCGCAAGGTGCCGTCGGGCAGGGCCTCTTGCAGGGGCACCTCGGTCTCGCAGCCGAAGTCGAGCGGCGCAGGGACCAGGTACAGCGTGCCGGGGGTGGCGGTGCTCATGGCAGCACCACCCCGGCGGCGCGCAGCATGCGGCAGGTGCGGATCAGCGGCAGGCCGATGAGGGCCGTGGGGTCGTCGCTGTGGATGGCGTCGAGCAGGGCGATGCCCAGGCCCTCGCTCTTGGCGCTGCCGGCGCAGTCATAGGGCTGCTCGGCGCGCAGGTAGCGCTCGATCTCTTCGTCCGACAGGTCGCGAAAGCGCACCTCCACGGGGGCGATGTCCACCTGCTCGAAGCCGCTGGCCTGGCAGACGGTGGCCACGGCGGTCTGGAAAATCACGGTCTGCCCGCGCATCTGGCGCAGCTGCTGCACGGCGCGCTCGTGGGTGCCGGGCTTGCCCAGGGGCTGGCCGGCGAGGTCGGCCACCTGGTCGGAGCCGATGACCACAGCCTCGGGGTGCTGTGCGGCGACTGCGCGGGCCTTGGCCAGGGCCAGGCGCAGGGCCAGATCGCGGGGGGCTTCACCGGGGGCGGGGGTCTCGTCCACGTCGGGCGAAGCGACCTCGAACGGCAGGTTCAGGCGGGACAACAGCTCACGGCGGTAGCGCGAGGTGGAGCCCAATACCACAGGGCGTTGCGGGGCGGGGGATTGATGCATTCGCTGATTCTCTTACACTGCCGCCATGACCAAGGAATTCTCCGTGGACCGGCTCGACGTCAAGGCCTTTGCTTTGGCAGGCGCGCGCTTGGCCGGCCATGATTCCCTTTTGAAGTACGAGCGCCTGGCCCAGGAGGCCCGGGGGCTGCATCCCGACCTGCTGGTGGACTGGCAGGCCCAGGGCGAAGTGCGCACGGCGCTGGGGGGCGCCAGCCAGGTGTGGCTTGTGCTCAAGGTGCGCGCCACCTTTCCCATGGAATGCCAGCGCTGCCTCACGCCGGTGGACGTGCCTCTGGAGGTGGACCGGTCCTTCCGTTTCGTGGCCGACGAAGCCACGGCCGAGGCCCTGGACGACGAGAGCGAGGAAGACCTGCTGGCCATGAGCCGCGAGTTCGACCTGCACGAGCTGATCGAGGACGAGCTGCTCATGGCGCTGCCCGTGGTGCCCAAGCATGAGGAGTGCCCCACGGCCGTGCCGCTGGCATCGTCGGACGAGGACTTCGAGGAGGCGAACGCGGACAAGCCCAATCCTTTTGCGGCGCTGGCGGGCCTCAAAAAGGTCACTAGGAAGCACTGAACCGTTTGGGCTATAATCGAGGGCTTCGCGCGAATCCCCTCGTGTCTTCTATGGGCCCATCGCGTATTTACCAACCTATTTAAGACCAGGAGCCATCATGGCCGTTCAGCAAAACAAGAAGTCCCCCTCCAAGCGCGGTATGCACCGTTCGCACAATGCCCTGAATGTGCCGGGCATTGCTGTGGAACCCACCACCGGCGAAACCCATCTGCGCCACCACATCAGCCCCAACGGCTTCTACCGCGGCCGCCAGGTGCTCAAGAACAAGTCTGAAGCCTAAGCTTCAATACCCCTCAAAGGCCCGTTGCTACTGAATTTGTAGCGCGGGCCTTTGTTTTGACCGTTGTATCCATCTTCCGGCCCTGTCAGTGGGTTGGACAAGTCGCCCATGATCACACTGGCTGTTGACTGCATGGGGGGCGACCATGGCCCCCGCGTCACGCTCGCGGCGTGCCGTCAGTTCCTTGGCAATCACCCGGACGCCCGCTTGCTGCTGGTCGGTCTGGCGGACAGCCTGCACGATTTTTCGCATGACCGTGCCACCATCGTCCCTGCCACCGAGGTGGTGGCCATGGATGATCCGGTCGAGGTGGCCTTGCGCCGCAAAAAAGACTCTTCCATGCGTGTGGCCATCCAGCAGGTCAAGGATGGCACGGCGGCCGCGGCCGTCTCGGCTGGCAATACTGGCGCCCTGATGGCCATTGCGCGCTACCTGCTCAAGACCCTGGACGGCATCGACCGGCCTGCCATTGCCACCCAGTTGCCCAACAACGAAGGGCGTGCCACCACGGTGTTGGACCTGGGGGCCAATGTGGACTGCTCGGCCGAGCACCTGCTGCAATTTGCCGTCATGGGCTCCGCCCTGGTGTCGGCCTTGCGCGATGGCGGCGAGCCCACCGTCGGCTTGCTCAATATTGGTGAAGAAATCATCAAGGGCAGCGAAGTCATCAAGAAAGCCGGCGAACTGCTGCGATCTGCTGCCGAGGCGGGTGACCTCAATTTCTATGGCAACGTCGAGGGCAATGACATCTTCAAGGGCACGGTGGACATCGTGGTCTGTGACGGATTTGTCGGCAACGTGGCGCTCAAGGCCAGCGAAGGTGTCGCTGCCATGGTGATCGGGGGGCTCAAGAATGAGTTTTCTCGCAACATCTTCACCAAAGCTGCCGCCATCATTGCCTATCCGGTGCTAAAGGCACTCATGACGCGCATGGACTACCGGCGTTACAACGGCGCGGCCCTGCTCGGGCTGCGCGGGCTAGTGTTCAAGAGCCATGGCTCGGCCGATGCCATGGCCTTCGAGCAGGCCTTGAACCGGGCGTATGATGCAGCCCGCAACAACCTGCTTGACCGTGTCCGGACCCGGATTGCGCACGCGGCGCCTCTCCTGGCCCCTGCCGATGCCCAGCCCAGGCCCGCGGCGGCGACGACACATTAATGAGACGCTATTCCCGCATCACCGGCACTGGCAGCTATCTGCCACCGCGCCGGCTCACGAATGCCGACTTCGTGGACCTGCTGGCCCGTGACGGCATCGAAACTTCGGACGAGTGGATCGTCGAGCGCACAGGGATCCGGGCGCGCCATTTCGCTGCGCCCGACGTGGCGGCCAGCGACCTGGGTTTCGAGGCGGCCCGCAATGCCTTGCAGGCCGCGGGCCTGCAGGCCCAGGACATCGACCTGATCATCGTCGCCACGTCCACGCCGGACATGGTGTTTCCCTCGACGGCCTGCATCCTGCAGAACAAGCTGGGCGCCAATGGCTGCCCGGCGTTCGACGTCCAAGCGGTGTGCAGCGGCTTTGTCTACGCACTGTCGGTGGCCGACTCCATGATCCAGACGGGCGCCGCGAACCGCGCGCTGGTGGTCGGTGCCGAGGTGTTCAGCCGCATCCTGGATTTCAAGGACCGCACCACCTGCGTGCTGTTTGGTGACGGCGCTGGCGCCGTGGTGCTGGAGGCGTCCGAGACGCCGGGCATCCTGTCGAGCGACCTGCATGCCGATGGCAAGCATGTCGGCATCCTGTGCGTGCCGGGCAATGTCTCGGGTGGCAATGTGCTCGGTGACCCGTTGCTCAAGATGGATGGGCAGGCGGTGTTCAAGCTGGCCGTGGGGGTGCTGGAGAAGGCGGCCCATGCCGTGCTGGCCAAGGCGGGTTTGGCCGAAGCCGATGTGGACTGGCTCATTCCCCACCAGGCCAACATCCGCATCATGCAGGGCACGGCGCGCAAGCTCAAGCTGCCCATGGACAAGGTGGTGGTCACCGTGGACCAGCATGGCAATACGTCCGCGGCCTCCATTCCCCTGGCGCTGGACCATGGTGTGCGCAGCGGCCAGGTCAAGAAAGGCCAGACGCTGCTGCTCGAAGGTGTGGGCGGCGGCTTCACCTGGGGTGCCGTGCTCCTGAAGTTCTAGCCGGCCGCGTTGGGCGGTTGGCAGAATTCCATTCCCTCTTTCTATCTGTGCTGGCATGAAGTCATTTGCATTTGTTTTTCCCGGGCAGGGTTCGCAGTCGGTCGGCATGCTCGATGGCTGGGGTGACCACCCCGTGGTGGCCGAGACCCTGCGCGAAGCATCCGACGCGCTGGGCGAGAACGTCGCCCAGCTGATCAAGGAAGGCCCCAAGGAGGCGCTGGCCCTGACCACCAACACGCAACCGGTGATGCTGGTGGCTGGTGTGGCCGCCTGGCGCGTCTGGAATGCCGAGGGTGGTGCGGCGCCGGTGGCCCTGGCGGGCCACTCGCTGGGCGAGTACTCTGCGCTGGTCGCGTCGGGTGTGCTCACGCTGGCGCAGGCCGCGCCCCTGGTGCGCCTGCGTGCGGCCGCCATGCAGGAGGCCGTGCCCGTGGGCACGGGTGCCATGGCGGCCATCCTGGGCATGGAGGCATCCAAGGTCATCGCGGGTTGCGCCGAAGCTGCGGCTTCTTTCGGGCCGGGTACCTCCGAGGTGGTGGAGGCGGTGAATTTCAACGATCCCATCCAGACCGTGATTGCGGGCACCAAGGCGGCTGTCGACAAGGCCTGCGAGGTGCTCAAGGCCAGCGGCGCCAAGCGCGCGCTGCCGCTGCCGGTCTCGGCGCCTTTCCATTCGAGCCTGATGAAGCCCGCGGCCGAAAAGCTGCGCGAGGCGCTGGCCGGTGTGTCCCTGGCCGCCCCCGCCATCCCGGTGGTCAACAACGTGGACGTGGCCGTGCGCAGCGATGCCGATGCCATCCGCGAGGCCCTGTACCGCCAGGCCTTCGGTGCTGTGCGCTGGGTGGAGTGCGTGCAGGCGCTCAAGGCACGCGGCGTGACGCACATCGTGGAGTGCGGCCCCGGCAAGGTGCTGGCGGGCCTGACCAAGCGCATCGACCCCGAACTGGTCGGTGCGGCAGTATTTGATACGGCCTCGCTGGCCGAAGCACGGGAGTTGCTGGCATGACGGAATCTGTTCAACAAGCCGCCCAGGTGGCCCTGGTCACCGGGGCATCGCGCGGCATTGGTGCGGCGATCGCGCTGGAGCTGGCCGTGCGCGGCTACCAGGTCATCGGCACGGCCACCACGGACGATGGTGCTGCGCGCATCTCGGCCGCGCTGTCGGCCTACCCCGGCTCCAAGGGGGTCAACCTGAATGTGAACGATGGCGCGGCCATCGAGGCGACCATCGATGCCATCGTCAAGCAGCAAGGCGGCCTGCACGTGCTGGTGAACAATGCCGGCATCACGCGCGACACCCTGGCCATGCGCATGAAGGACGACGACTGGGATGCCGTGCTGGACACCAACCTCAAGGCGGTGTTCCGCGTCAGCCGTGCGGCCATCCGGCCCATGATGAAGCAGCGCTTTGGCCGCATCATCAGCATCACCAGCGTGGTGGGGGCATCGGGCAATCCAGGCCAGGCCAACTATGCGGCGGCCAAGGCCGGCGTGGCCGGCATGACGCGCGCACTGGCGCGCGAGCTGGGCAGCCGCAGCATCACGGTGAACTGCGTGGCCCCTGGCTTCATCGAGACCGACATGACCGCCGGCCTGCCCGAAGAGCAGCAAAAGGCCCTGCAGACGCAGATCGCGCTGGGCCATCTGGGCAAGCCTTCGGACATCGCACACGCGGTCGCCTACCTCGCTTCGCGCGAGGCAGGCTATGTGACCGGCCAGGAGTTGCATGTCAATGGCGGCATGTACATGTAATTGTTGAAAGATAACGCCGGTTCATCCGGACGGCGGGCTGCTGAGGGGCTTTACCTTAAGCGGCTAGAATCGCGGATTCATTCACAACCCCCAGAGGGAAACCATGAGCGATATCGAAGCACGCGTCAAAAAAATCATTGCCGAACAACTCGGTGTGGAAGAGTCCCAAGTCACCAATGAAAAGGCCTTCGTGGCAGACCTCGGTGCCGACTCGCTCGACACGGTGGAACTGGTGATGGCCTTGGAAGACGAGTTCGGCATCGAGATCCCTGACGAAGACGCCGAGAAGATCACGACGGTGCAAAACGCCATCGATTACGCCAACACCCACCAGAAGGCCTGAGTCGGCGCACTGCGCCTGACTTGAGCGATCAGCAGAAGGTTTTTACGCATGAGCCGTCGTCGCGTTGTCGTGACCGGCCTGGGTTGCGTCAGCCCCGTGGGCAACACGGTGGCCGATGCCTGGGCCAATGTCCTCGCTGGAAATTCCGGCATTGACCTCATCACCAAGTTCGACGCGTCGAACTTTGCCTGCAAGATTGCAGGGGAGGTCAAGGGGCTTGACCTGGAGTCGTACATCAGCGCCAAGGATGCGCGCTCGATGGACACCTTCATCCATTTCGGCATCGCCGCGGCGGCGCAGGCCGTGCAGGATGCAGGCCTGCCCACCGGCGAGGCGCTGGACGACGAGTTCGCCACGCGCATTGCCTGCGTGATCGGCTCCGGAATCGGAGGCCTGCCGCTGATCGAGGACACCCATGCCGAGCTGACCAACCGCGGACCACGGCGCATCACGCCGTTTTTCGTGCCGGCATCCATCATCAACATGGTGGCGGGCCATGTGTCCATGCGTTTTGGCTTCAAGGGGCCGAACCTGTCGGTGGTGACGGCCTGTACGACGGGCCTGCACTGCATCGGCGAAGGTGGCCGCATGATCGAGTACGGTGACGCCGACGTGGTGATCGCCGGTGGTGCGGAATCCACGGTGTCTCCCCTGGGCATTGGCGGCTTTGCCGCGATGCGTGCACTGTCCACCCGCAACGACGACCCCAAGACGGCCTCGCGCCCCTGGGACAAGGACCGCGATGGCTTCGTGCTCGGCGAGGGCGCAGGCGTGCTGGTGCTGGAAGAATACGAACATGCCAAGGCCCGCGGTGCCAAGATCTATGCCGAGCTCAGCGGCTTTGGCATGAGCGCCGATGCCGGCCACATGACGGCGCCGAACATGGACGGCCCGCGCCGCGCCATGATCAGCGCCATGCGCAACGCCGGCATCAACCCCGGGGATGTGGGCTACCTGAATGCACACGGTACGTCCACCCCCTTGGGCGACCTCAATGAAACCAATGCCATCAAGGCGGCATTGGGCGATGCCGCCTACAAGACGGTGGTCAGCTCCACCAAGTCGATGACGGGCCACCTGCTGGGCGGCGCGGGCGGGATCGAAAGCGTGTTCACCGTGCTGGCGCTGCACCACCAGAAGGTGCCGCCGACCATCAACCTGTTCAACCAGGATCCCGAGTGCGATCTCGATTACTGCGCCAACACGGCCCGGGATCTGAAGATGGACTATGCGCTCAAGAACAACTTCGGCTTCGGCGGGACCAACGGCTCCCTGGTGTTCAAGCGGGTCTGATGACCGGCCCCTGTCTGCGCGCCGGGCCCCTGTCCTGGGGGCTGCAGCGCATGCCGGCAGGCGATTTGCGGCAAACTGCGGGGCGATGATGCCCCGGCCTTCCCCTTTTCTTCCATGAACTCCATGGCACGCCAGGCTCCGGCGGTGCGCTATCCGGTGCGGCGCAGCCCTGCTGTCGGGGGTGTGTTGGCTGCAGTGGCGCTGCTCGCCGGGGTGGCATTGCTGGCCTGGTGGCTGCTGGGTACGGCGCAGAACACCGTGTCCGCCCTTGCCGGTGCGGCCTCCTGGTTGCTTGCTGTGGCGGCTGCCTGGCATTGGTGGTACCGCCAGTGGTGCGGAGAGCTGCACTGGGATGGCCAGCAATGGTGGCTGGACGGCCGCTTGCCGGGAAGCTCGCCGATGCCCTTGCACGGTGCGCCCGAGGTGCAGTGGGACCTGCAGGGCCACCTGTGGGTCTGTGTCCAGGCTGCCGCCGGTCAGGGGCGCACCTGGCTGTGGCTGGAGTGCCGCCAGCAGCCCGAGCGCTGGCCTGATCTGCGCCGTGCGGTATATTCGCGCGCCGGAACGGGCGCCGCGGGTGCTGCAGCGCCCGCACCGATCCACAGCCGACTGGCGTGAAGAACCCCCCAATTTGATGACCGCCCAAACGCCGCCTCCCACACCCGACAACAGCGATCTCCAACTGGTGGAGCGCACGGTGGCGGGCGACCAGCGGGCGTTCGAGCTGCTGGTCGTCAAGTACCAGCGCCGCATCGAGCGCCTGATCGGCCGCATGGTGCGCGATACGGACATCATCCAGGACATTGCGCAGGAAACCTTCATCCGGGCCTACCGGGCCCTGCACCAGTTCCGCGGGGATGCCCAGTTCTACACCTGGCTCTACCGGATCGCCGTCAACACGGCCAAGAAGGCGCTGATGGACATGAAGCGCAATCCGGTGGTGACGGAAAACGCCCTCAGGGGGGCGGATGACGAAGATGAAACTTCTCGTGTCGGACACGAACTAACCAGCGACGAGACCCCTGAAACGGTGCTGGCGGCCAATGAAATCGCCCAGGCGGTGAATGCCGCCATGGAGGCGCTGCCCGAGGATTTGCGCCAGGCCGTGACGCTGCGCGAGATCGAGGGGCTCAGCTACGAAGAGATCGCTGCTGCCATGGGCTGCCCCATCGGCACGGTGCGGTCGCGTATTTTCCGTGCGCGGGAGGCGATTTCAGCCCGCGTGCGCCCGATGCTGGAAAACCAGACGGGCAAGCGGTGGTGATGGTGCGGTGGATGGCAAGGGCGAAGCAGTGTCTGGCGGCGGATATGCAGGTGAAACCATGAACAATGATGTGACGACAAAGCGCGAACAGATTTCGGCACTGGCCGATGGCCAGCTGCATGGCGATGCATTTGCGGATGCCATGGCCTGCACGGATGACGACGAAGGCCTGGCCACCTGGCAGCTCTACCACCTAGTAGGGGATGTCCTGCGCTCGAACGAGTTGGCGCGTGCCGATGGCAGCAACCTGCTGCTGTCGCGCCTGCGCGAGCAGATGGCCCAGGAGGTGCCGGTGCAGCGCCCTGTGGCCCTGGCTCCGGAGCCAGCGCTGGCGGTGGTGGGCGAGGCCGAGGCGCCGGCCGCCAATGCGTCGGTTTTCCGCTGGAAGATGGTGGCCGGCGTGGCGTCCCTGGCGGCCGTGGCGGCCATCGGGTGGTCGTCCGTCGGCGCGCTGCAGGGCGGGCGTGGGGCGCCTGGCGCGCAGCTGGCGTCCGCCGGGGCGCCGGTGATCCAGGCTTCGCAGGCTCCCCAGGGCGTGGCGCCATCCGCACCCCTGGTGGCTGTGGCCGACAACGAGGGGCAGCAGGTCATGATCCGCGACCCGCGCCTGGACGAGTTGCTGGCCGCCCACAAGCAGTTTGGCAGCACATCTGCGCTGCAGATGCCTGCGGGCTTTCTGCGCAACGCCACCTTTGCTTCGCCCAACCGCTGAGAGCCGCCGCTTGCCTGGGGAATGGGATTGATGCCTGATCTTGCCCTTGTGGGGGCCATGGAACGCATGCGGTGGCGCCGCTGGATGGCAAGCGTGGCCTGCTGGGCATGCGCTGCCCTGGGGGGCGTGGCGAGTGCGCAGGCCCAGCCCGCGCAGGTGCCGCAGGCCTCCGCGCTGCCGCCGATGTCGGTGGTGACCCCTGCCAGGGATGTCGCCCAGTGGATCGAGCGCATGCACCAGGCGCCGCGCAAGCGCTCCTATGTCGGCACGTTCGTGGTGCTGTCGTCCTCGGGGGCCATGTTCAGCTCGCGCATCTGGAATGCCTGCGATGGCAAGCAGCAGTTGGAGCGCGTGGATGGCCTGAGCGGCACGCCGCGCAAGGTCTTTCGGCGCAATGACGAGGTGCGCACCTTCCTGCCCGAGGAGCGCACCGTGCGCACGGAGCGGGGGGATGCGCGCGGGCTGTTCCCGCAGCTGCCCTCGGTGCAGGGCACCTCGCTGGCCAGGCACTACGAGGCCCAGGTGCTCGGCCAGGAGCGCGTTGCCGGTCTGGATGCGGACGTGGTGTGGTTCAAGCCGCTTGACCCCCTGCGTTTCGGCTACCGCATCTGGAGCGAAAGGGAGTCCGGCCTGGTGGTCAAGATGCAGACCCTGGCGGCGGACGGCAGGGTGCTGGAGCAGGCCGCGTTCTCCGAGCTCGATCTCAACGCTGCCGTGTCCATGGACAAGCTCGCGCGCATGATGGACGATGTGTCGGGCTACAAGGTGATTGCTCCCGCCGCGGCCAAGACCACGGCGCTGGAGGAGGGGTGGCGGTTGAAGCAGCCGGTGGCTGGCTTCGTGCCCCAGAGCTGCCATCGCCGGTTGGCAGCTGCGGGGGCTGCCGAAGCGCCGCCGGTGCTGCAGTGCCTGTATTCCGATGGCCTGGCGACGGTGTCGCTGTTCATCGAACCCTTTGATGTGAAGCGGCACGGCACGCAGGGCCAGTTGGCCAGCGTGGGCGCCACGCAGATGATGGGCCAGCGCATGGCATCCGATGCCTGGGTGACTGCGGTGGGTGAGGTCCCCATGCAGACGCTGCGCCTGTTCGTGGGGGCGCTGGAGCGCGCGCGCTGAGCCCGTCCTGCGCAGGGGTGGGTTTCGGGAACCATTTGCCGCCCCTGCCTTCCCATGCAGTGACAGATTTTTGGCATTCCCCACATTTCATGAAAGGTCGATGATGTCCAAGTTTGATTGGAGTATGTTGCGCGCCCTGGCCATGTCGGGCATGGTGGCAACGGTGGCCAGCGTGGCCGTGCTGCCCCAGGGTGTGGCGATGGCGCAATCCGCGGTGGTGCGGGGCCTGCCGGACTTCACGGATCTGGTGGACCAGGTCGGTCCTTCGGTCGTGAACATCCGCACGCGCGAGAAGGCCTCGGACCGCTCGGGCGCGAACGGCATGGACGAGGAGATGCTGGAATTCTTCCGCCGCTTCGGCGTGCCCATCCCCAACATGCCGCGCCAGCAGCGTCCCCAGCGGCCCCAGCAGGACGAGGAGGCGCAGCCGCGCGGCGTGGGCTCCGGCTTCATCCTCACGGCCGATGGCTTCGTGATGACCAATGCCCATGTGATCGATGGCGCCGACGAGGTCATCGTGACGCTGACCGACAAGCGCGAATTCAAGGCCCGCGTCGTGGGGGCCGACAAGCGCACCGATGTGGCCGTGGTGAAGATCGAGGCCGCGGGCTTGCCGGCCGTGAAGGTGGGCGATGTGAGCCGCCTCAAGGTCGGTGAATGGGTCATGGCCATCGGCTCGCCCTTCGGCCTGGAAAACAGCGTGACGGCCGGCATCGTGAGCGCCAAGGCGCGCGACACCGGCGACTACCTGCCCTTCATCCAGACCGATGTGGCGATCAATCCCGGCAATTCCGGCGGGCCCCTGATCAACATGCGCGGTGAAGTGGTCGGTATCAACAGCCAGATCTACTCGCGCTCGGGCGGCTTCATGGGCATCTCGTTCGCGATTCCGATGGACGAGGCCATCCGCGTCAGCGAGCAACTGCGCACCTCGGGCCGTGTGACGCGCGGCCGCATCGGCGTGCAGATCGGCAATGTGAGCAAGGATGTGGCCGAGACCATCGGCCTGGGCAAGGCCCAAGGGGCGATGGTGACGGGCGTGGAGTCGGGTTCGCCAGCGGACAAGGCGGGCATCGAGGCGGGTGACATCATCACGCGCTTCGATGGCAAGCCCATCGAGAAGGTGGCCGACCTGCCACGCCTGGTGGGCAATACCAAGCCGGGGACCAAGAGCTCCATCACGGTGTTCCGCCGCGGCAGTGCGCGGGACCTCCAGGTGACGGTTGCCGAGATCGAGCCCGACAACAAGCCGGTGGCCAAGGCGGTGGAACGCGAGGAAAAGCCCAAGGCCTCGGCGGCCGCCCAGCAACTGGGCCTGTCCGTGCTCGAGCTCACCGACGCCCAGAAAAAGGAGCTCAAGCTCAAGGGCGGGGTGGCCGTGGCGTCGGCCACCGATGCCGCTGCGCGCGCCGGCCTGCGCGAGGGCGATGTGATCCTGTCGGTGGCCAATGCGGAGATCACAGGCCTCAAGGACTTCGAGGCGGTGGTGTCCAAGGCGGACAAGAGCAAGGCCTTGAGCGTGCTCTATCGCCGCGGCGAGTGGACCCAGTATGCGGTGATCCGCGCACTGCGCTGAGTGCGGCGTCCCCCGGGGTATTCCCTCTGGTTGCGCTGGGGTTTTCCGAAAAAACCACCCCGGAACCGGTGCCCATCTGCCACCCGAAAAAAAATTGAGAGGTTAGTTCTCGCTAACTTTTGAGGTAGGACATCAACCAGTTTCGATAGAATGCAGGGGTCTGTTCAACTGTTATATGCATATTGAACGGCTCCTGCTCCACCATGCGGGATGCTTCGGGCTCATGCACAGCTGATCCACAGCTCACCCACAAGTTGTTCATCGGCATGGGGTCTGGATCTGTGAATAAACTGTGTATAAAATCCCTGTTGCAGTCAGGCAACGACCCTTTTCCTGCCAGTGCCGGGCTGCTCTCGACACGCTTTTTGCCTACAATGAAGATCCAACTATCGCAGTTGCCAATGATTGTTGGTTCAGGGCGCGTCGCCACTCGACGCGCCCTTTTTTCTTGTGCGCGCCGTTTTAATTCAATTACTTGACGCTTCCCGTTGATGAACCACATCAGAAATTTTTCCATCATTGCGCACATCGACCATGGCAAGTCGACGTTGGCCGACCGCCTGATCCAGCGATGCGGCGGCCTTGCAGACCGCGATATGGAGGCCCAGGTTCTGGACTCGATGGACATCGAAAAAGAACGTGGGATAACCATCAAGGCGCAGACCGCTGCGCTGCAGTACAAGGCGCGTGATGGGCAGGTCTACAACCTCAATCTGATCGACACGCCGGGCCACGTGGACTTCTCCTACGAGGTGAGCCGCTCCCTGTCTGCATGCGAGGGCGCGCTGCTCGTCGTCGATGCGTCGCAGGGTGTGGAGGCACAGACCGTGGCCAACTGCTACACCGCGCTGGACCTCGGTGTGGAAGTGGTGCCGGTACTCAACAAGATGGACTTGCCCAACGCCGATCCCGACAACGCCAAGGCCGAGGTCGAGGACGTGATCGGCATCGATGCGACCGATGCCATCCCTTGCTCGGCCAAGACCGGCATGGGCATCGATGAGATCCTCGAAGCCATCGTGGCCAAGGTGCCCGCGCCGCGCGGCAATGCCGATGGTCCGCTGCGCGCGATGATCATCGACAGCTGGTTCGACAGCTACGTCGGCGTGGTGATGCTGGTGCGTGTGGTCGATGGCCGCCTGCTCAAGGGCGAGCGCATCAAGATGATGGCCACGGGGGCTGTGTATAACGCGGACAACCTGGGTGTGTTCACGCCCGCCAACGAGCCGCGCAACTCGCTCGATGCCGGCCAGGTGGGCTACATCATCGCCGGCATCAAGGAGCTGCAGGCCGCCAAGGTGGGCGACACCATCACGCTCGAAAAGAAGCTGCCCAACAACGCGGGCCCGGCCGAGGAAGCGCTGCCGGGCTTCAAGGAAATCCAGCCGCAGGTGTTCGCCGGCCTGTACCCGACCGAGGCCAGCGAGTACGACTCGCTGCGCGACGCGCTGGAAAAGCTCAAGCTCAACGATGCCTCGCTGCACTACGAGCCCGAGGTCAGCCAGGCGCTGGGCTTCGGCTTTCGCTGCGGCTTCCTGGGCCTGCTGCACATGGAGATCGTGCAGGAGCGCCTGGAGCGCGAATTCGACCAGGACCTGATCACCACCGCGCCGAGCGTGGTCTACCAGGTCGTGAAGGCCGACGGCGAGATCCTCATGGTCGAGAACCCGTCCAAGATGCCCGACCAGGGCCGGCTGGAGGAGATCCGCGAGCCCATCGTCACGGTGCACCTGTACATGCCCCAGGACTATGTGGGCCCGGTGATGACGCTGGCCAACCAGAAGCGCGGCGTGCAGATCAACATGGCCTACCACGGCCGCCAGGTCATGCTGACCTACGACATGCCGCTGGGCGAGATCGTGCTGGACTTCTTCGACAAGCTCAAGTCGGTCTCGCGCGGCTATGCGTCCATGGACTACGAGTTCAAGGAGTACCGCCCGTCCGACGTGGTCAAGGTGGACATCCTGCTCAACGGCGACAAGGTCGACGCCCTGTCCATCATCGTGCACCGCTCGCAGTCGCAGTACCGTGGCCGGGCCGTGGTCGGCAAGATGCGCGAGATCATCAGCCGCCAGATGTACGACGTGGCCATCCAGGCCGCCATCGGTGCCAACATCATTGCGCGCGAGACCATCAAGGCGCTGCGCAAGAACGTGCTGGCCAAGTGCTATGGCGGTGACATCACCCGCAAGCGCAAGCTGCTGGAAAAGCAGAAGGCAGGCAAGAAGCGGATGAAGCAGATCGGTTCGGTCGAGGTGCCCCAGGAGGCCTTCCTCGCCATTTTGCAGGTGGAAGATTGATGCAGCAGTTCATGCAAATTCTCACGGCGGCCATCCTGGCGGCCTTCGTCGGCTACATGGGCTCCTGGTACTTCGGCCTCATCGAGGGCAATTTTGCGCTGCTGCTGTTCCTGGCCACGGTGGTCACGGGCTCTTTCTGGCTGGCCGAACGCCTGTACTTCCTGCCCCAGCGCCGCCGCGCGGCCCAGGCGATCGAGGACGCGGCCGTGCAGCGCCGGGCCGAGCTGGACCGCATGGGCATCCAGAAGGTGGATGTGGACGTGCAGGAAGCCCAGGGGCGCCTGCTCATGCAGCCCTGGTGGCTGGACTGGACCGCCGGCCTGTTCCCGGTGATCGCCGCCGTCTTCGTGCTGCGCTCCTTCCTGTTCGAGCCCTTCAAGATCCCCTCGGGCTCGATGATCCCGACCCTGCTGGTGGGCGACCTGATCCTGGTGAACAAGTTCACCTATGGCGTGCGCCTGCCGGTGATCAACACCAAGATCATCGAGGGCAACAAGCCGGTGCGCGGTGATGTGATGGTCTTCCGCTACCCGCCCCAGCCCAACCTCGACTACATCAAGCGCGTGATCGGCGTGCCCGGGGATGAGGTGGCCTACCTGAACAAGCGCCTCACGATCAATGGCCAGGCCGTGCCCACCACGAACGCACCGGACTTCTTCGAGGAAGACACCATGCGCTACTTCAAGCAGTTGGAGGAGCAGGTGGACGGCAAGCCCCACCGGCTGCTGAACAATCCCGAGGTTCCTGCATTCATCCAGGGTGCCACGAACTTTGCCTACCGCGACAACTGCCGCTACAGTGTCGAAGGTGTCGTCTGCAAGGTGCCCGAAGGCCACTATTTCATGATGGGGGACAACCGCGACAATTCGCTGGATTCCCGCTACTGGGGTTTCGTGCCGGACGCCAACATTGTCGGCAAGGCCTTTTTTGTCTGGATGAATTTCGGTAATCTCAAGCGCATCGGACCGTTCCACTGACCGATCGCCCATTTCCACCAACATTGAGAGGGGAGAGCATGCATACCCATCGTTTTGCCAGCCGTTCGCGCCAGCGTGGCCTGTCCTTCATCGGGGTGATTTTCATCGGCCTGTTCTGCGTGGCGGCGTTCGCCATTGGCGGGCAGTCCATCCCGATCTTCCTGGAGTACCAGGCGATCAACAAGGCGGCAACCAAGGCAGCCAGGGAAGAGACAACGGTCTCGGGGATTCGGGGGGCTTTTGATCGAGCCGGAGCCATCGACAACATCAGCTCAGTTCAAGGCAAGGATCTCGAGGTCACCAAACGTGGAGACAAGACCGTCGTGAGCTTCAAGTACTCGCGCGAAATCCCCCTGGCTGGCCCCGCGTTCCTGGTTTACCGCTTTGAGGGACAGACCAAGTAGTGCCTCCCAGTCTTCTTGCGCTGCAGGACCGCCTGCAGCATCCTTTCTCCGATGCTTCCCTGTTGCAGCGTGCGATCACGCACCGCAGCTTTTCGGCCGACCACAATGAGCGGCTGGAGTTTCTCGGCGACTCCGTCCTGAACCTGGCAGTCGCCAGCCTGCTGTACCAGCGGCTGGGTTCGTTGCCGGAAGGCGATCTCTCCCGGGTGCGTGCCAATCTGGTCAAGCAGGACACCTTGCACCAGCTGGCCCTGCGCTTGCGCGTCTCCGAGGTGCTGCGCCTGGGCGAGGGGGAGTCCAAGTCCGGCGGTCAGCAGCGCCCCTCCATCCTGGCCGATGCCGTGGAGGCGCTGATCGGTGCCGTCTTCATCGACGCCGGCTATGGACCCGCCGAGGCGCTGGTGCACCGCCTCTACCAGGGGGTCGAGATCAATCCGCAGATGCAGGCGGCCTCCAAGGATGCCAAGACCGCGTTGCAGGAGTGGCTGCAGGGCCGCAAAATGAAGCTTCCGCAGTATGCCGTCGTGGCCACCGTGGGGGCGGCGCACCGCCAGACCTTTGACGTCGAGTGCGAGATTACCGAACTGGGCCTGACCGAGCGCGGCATCGGGGGTTCCCGCCGGGCGGGCGAGCAGGCTGCGGCTGCCGCCATGCTGGCCACACTGAAAGCAAAGAAGATATGAACGAAGCCACCAACGATCCGGCAGGCATTGCCGGCCAGTCGCCCGACGATCTCGAGGCGATGCTGGCCGCCGCGCGCGCCCCCGCTTCGGTGGAGGGCCAGCGCTGCGGTGTGATCGCCATCGTGGGCAAGCCCAACGTGGGCAAGTCCACGCTGCTCAACGCCCTGGTGGGCCAGAAGATTAGCATCACCTCGCGCAAGGCGCAGACCACGCGCCACCGCATCACCGGCATCCGCACGCGCGACCTCACACAGTTCGTCTTCGTCGACACGCCGGGCTTCCAGACCCGGCACGCCACGGCCCTCAACAAGTCGCTCAACAAGACCGTGATGGGCGCCATCGGCGACGTGGACCTGATCCTCTTCGTCGTGGAGGCCGGCAACTTCACCCTGGCCGACGCCAAGGTGCTGTCCCTGTTCAAGCCCGGCATTCCGACCCTGCTGGTGGCCAACAAGCTCGACATGGTGAACCGCCGCGCCGAACTGGCCCCCTGGCTCAAGAGCATGCAGGAGCGCCACCCGTTTGCCGAGTTCGTGCCCATGTCGGCCAAGAACAAGGGCGATATCGAGCGCCTGTTCGACATCTGTGCCAAGTACCTGCCCGAGCAGGGCTGGTGGTATGGCGAGGACGAGCTCACCGACCGCAGCGAGAAATTCCTCGCCAGCGAGACCGTGCGCGAAAAGCTGTTCCGCTTCACCGGCGACGAATTGCCCTACACCTCCACGGTGGTGGTCGACAAGTTCGAGGAAGAGGCCAGCAAGCAGCACAAGCGCCTGGTCAAGATCGCGGCCACCATCGTGGTCGAGCGCGACAACCACAAGATGATGGTCATCGGCGACAAGGGCGAGCGCTTGAAGCGCATCGGCACCGAGGCGCGCCAGGAGCTCGAAAAGCTCATGGACGCCAAGGTCTTCCTGGAGCTCTGGGTCAAGGTGCGCTCCGGCTGGGCCGACGACGAAGCGCGCGTGCGCTCCTTCGGCTACGAGTGAGGGCATGGGCGCCGGTGTGTCCGTGCTGCCGTGCCTGACCGGCTGAGGCGTAGCCATGGCCGTCGCCAAGCGCATCTCCGATGAGCCTGCCTTCGTGCTGCACAGCTACGACTGGAGCGAATCGAGCCTGATCCTGGAGGTGTTCTGCCGCCGCCAGGGCCGCGTGGCCCTGGTCGCCAAGGGCGCCAAGAAGCCCACCTCCAACTTCCGACCGGTGCTGCTGCCCCTGCAGCCCCTCATGCTCACCTATACGCTCTCGGGCGACGGCACGGCCGACATCCACACCCTCAAGGGGGCGGAATGGGTGGGTGGGCATGTCATGCCCACGGGCGATGCCCTGCTCTCGGGCATGTACCTCAACGAATTGCTGCTGCGCCTGCTTGCCCGGGCCGACGCGCACACGGCGCTGTTCGATGCCTACGCCGGCGTGGTGCGCGTGCTCGCCAGCGAGCATGGCGATGCGCTGGAGCCTGTGCTGCGCAGCTTCGAGCTGCTGCTGCTGCGCGAGATCGGCCTCTTGCCCAGCCTGGACGCCGAGACCATGACCTTCGAGCCCTTGCGCGCTGGTACGCGCTACATCCTGGTGGCCGAAGGGGGCTTGCGGGCTGCCTCGTCGGGCGACCGGGTTGCCCTTCCAGGAAGCGGGTGGACGGCGCTGCAGGCCGCGCTCGACACCGGCTACACCGCCACGCTGCGCGCCTGCGCACCCGTGGCCGCCGAGCTCAAGCCCCAGCTCCGGGCGCTCTTGCAATACCATTGCGGCAGTCCCACGCTGCGCACCCGCCAGCTCATGATGGACCTGCAGTCCCTTTGACGACTTCCATTCCCTCCATGGCACAACACCGCACCGCCCTGTCCGTCAACGTCAACAAGGTCGCCCTGGTGCGCAACACGCGCCACCTGGGTATCCCCAGCGTCACACGCGCGGCCGCGCTGTGCCTTGAGGCCGGTGCCCGGGGCATCACCGTGCACCCGCGTCCGGACGAGCGCCACATCCGCCGCCACGACGTGTACGAGCTGGCCGAGCTCATGAAGGCCTGGCCCGAGCGCGAATACAACATCGAGGGCAACCCCTCGCAGAACCTGATGGACTTCATCCGCCAGGTGCGCCCGCACCAGGCGACCTTCGTGCCCGACAGCGAAGACCAGTTCACCAGCGACCACGGCTGGAGCTTTCCGCAGGACGCCGAGCGTCTGGCGCCCCTGGTTGCCGAATGCAAGGCCCTGGGTGTGCGCGTGAGCCTGTTCATGGACCCCACGCCCGAAGCCATGGCGGCTGCCAAGGCCGTGGGCGCTGACCGCATCGAGCTCTACACCGAGCCCTACGCGGCCGCCTGGGGCACGCCGGACCAGGCCGTGCAGCTGGAGCGCTACCGTGCCGCCGCCCAGGCCGCCCTGGATGCCGGACTGGGCGTCAATGCCGGCCACGACCTCAACCGCGACAACCTCACCGCCTTTGTGCGCGGGGTGCCCGGCCTGCTCGAAGTCTCCATCGGCCATGCCCTGATCGCCGATGCGCTGGAGCTGGGTTACGCCGCCACGGTGCAGGCCTACAACGCCTGCATTGACGCCGCCTGAGCGCTGCTACCGATGATCTACGGTATCGGCACCGACATCTGCGACGTGCGCCGCATCAAGGCCAGCCTGGAGCGCCACGGCGACCGCTTTGCCGAGAAGGTGCTGTCCGAAGGCGAGCTCGCCACCTGGCGTGCGCGCACGGCCCGCTGGCCCGACCGCGGCCTGCGCTACCTAGCCACGCGCTTTTCCGCCAAGGAAGCCTTCAGCAAGGCCATCGGCCTCGGCATGCGCATGCCCATGACCTGGCGCCACTGCGAGGTTGCCAAACTCGCCTCGGGCCAGCCCGTGATCGTGCTGCACGGCGCGCTCAAGGCATGGTTCGAGGAGCGCGGCCTTACGGCCCACCTGAGCGTGACCGACGAGACCGACTACGCGGCCAGCTTCTGCGTCGTCGAAAAGGCGCCCTGATCCCGGCGGGCGGCCCGCCCTGGTGCGCCCACCTTTCCCATCCCCCCTTTCTTTCCAGCAACGCATGACCGAACACGCACCCGTTATTCTCGATGTGGCCGGCACCTCCCTGAGCGCCGACGACCGACGCCGCCTGGCCCACCCGCTCACCGGCGGGGTCATCCTGTTTGCCCGCAACTGGGAGAACCGCGCCCAGCTCTTGGGCCTGACCAGCGCCATCAAGGCCGTGCGCGACGACCTGCTGATCTGCGTAGACCACGAGGGTGGTCGCGTGCAGCGCTTTCGCACCGATGGCTTTACCCACCTGCCGCCCATGCGTGCGTTGGGCGAGCTGTGGATGGACGATGGCAAGGGTGCCAAGGCAGTTCCTGGCAGCGGCGCCCTGCGGGCCACCAATGCCGCCACGGCCGCGGGCTATGTGCTGGGCACCGAACTGCGCGCCTGTGGCGTGGACTTCTCCTTCACCCCGGTGCTCGACCTCGACTGGCAGGACGAAGCCAGCTCGCGCAGCGGCGTGATCGGCGACCGTGCCTTCCACCGCGATCCGCGCGTCGTGGCCCTGCTGGCCAAGAGCCTCATGCACGGCCTGCTGCAGGCCGGCATGGCCAATTGCGGCAAGCACTTTCCCGGCCATGGTTTCGTGCGTGCCGACTCGCACACCGAGGTGCCCGTGGACACGCGCAGCAAGAAGGCCATCCTGGCCGACGACGCCGCCCCGTACCCCTGGCTCAGCACCACGCTCACCAGCGTCATGCCCGCCCATGTCATTTACCCCAAGGTGGACAGCCGGCCGGCAGGCTTTTCGAAGCGCTGGCTGCAGGACATCCTGCGCCGCGAGATGCGCTTCGCCGGCGCCATCTTCAGCGACGACCTGAGCATGGAGGGCGCGCGCCGCCTGGACGGTCAGCTGGTCAGCTACACCGATGGTGCGCTCGCGGCGCTGGAGGCCGGTTGCGACCTGGTGCTGCTGTGCAACCAGAGCGTGGGCGATGGCAAGGCCGTGGACGAACTGCTCGACGGCCTGGCCGAGGCCCGGGTCCAGGGCCGCTGGCAGCCCAGCGTGGACAGCGAATCACGCCGCATCGCGCTGCTGCCCGAAACCATCCCCCAGGCCTGGGATGACCTCATGTACCAGCCCGCCTACCTGCAGGCTCTGGACCTGCTTCCCTGAGGATGCGCCGCAGCCCTGGTTCGGTTCAGGGCGCAGGCGTAGCGGGCGGAGATTCCTGCACCAGGGCGGCGGCCGGCAGAGTGGGCACCACCGGCGCCGCCGCTTCCACCGGGGCGGGGGGCGGCCCGCGCCAGCGCCGGATCACGCGCTGGAAGATCAGGGCATTGGGGATCTGCAGCCAGGTGCCCTCGGGGCCCGTGTGCAGGTGGTCTTCGAGCGTGGTGTACAGCAGGTTGATGTCCGCCACCCGGCCCTTGGCGCCGGGTTTCTCGGCCGTGTCCAGCACCTCGATGTAATCGCCCACGCGGAACGGCCGCACCGTGAAGATCAGCAGTGCACAGAACAGGTTGGACAGCACGCTCCAGGCCGCGAAGAAGGCCACCGCACCCACCGTGGCAAAGCCGGTGAGGGCGGTCCACAGCACCGTGGCCGATACCCCCATGCGTTCGAGCACCAGCAGGAAGGCGCTGGCCACGAGGATCCAGCGGATCAGGCCCTTGATGGGCACCAGCAGCTCATCGGGCAACTGGTAGTGGGCGGCGGCGCGTGCGACCAGGCGGCGCAGCAGGCGCTGCAGCATCCAGGCGACGAAAATGATCAGCAGGATCTGCAGGCCGGGCACGATGACCTCCAGCCAGTCCTGCACCCAGTCGGGCAGACGTGTCTTCAAAGCATGCAGACCAGTGGTGGCCATGGGAAAAGAGCGCGAGGCTCCGGAACAACAAAAATCGCCATCAGCCGCGCAACTGCTCCACGGTGTCCATCTGCATCTCGAAGCTGAAGAAGCGGTTGCGGCCCTGGGCCTTGGCAGCGTACAGCGCCTGGTCGGCGCGCATGATCATGCTCTCGGCATTGGTGCTGTCATCGGGCACGCAGGTGGTGATGCCGCCCGACAGGGTCAGCGTATCGCCCAGCGGAGAATCCGGGTGGGCCACGCCACGCACCTTGAGCAGTTGCCCCAGCGCGCGCGCAAAAGTCATGGCGCCGGAGCGCGGGGTGTTGGGCAGGATCAGCGCGAACTCCTCGCCACCATAGCGCGAGGCCACGTCGCGCGGCCGCACGCACACTTCGCGCAGCAGCCGGCCCACGTCCTTGAGGCAGGAATCCCCCTGCACATGCCCGCTGGCGTCGTTGAAGCGCTTGAAATGGTCCAGGTCGCAGAGCATCAGCGTCAGCGGCGTTCCGTCACGCCGGGCCGACAGGATCTCGTTGTGCAGCATGCGGTCGAAGCCGCGGCGGTTCACCAGGCCCGTGAGGGAATCCACCTCCACCATCTCGTTGAGGCGCTGGTTGGCCACATGCAGCTCGGCCGACACCGACACCAGCCGCCGGCGCATGTCCAGCAGGCGCTGCATGGCACGCAGCTTGGCCATCAGCACGATGGGCCGCACGGGCTTGACCAGGTAGTCGTCGCCTCCCACCTCGATGCCGCGCCAGACGTCGAGTTCGTTGTCCAGCCCCGACAGGAAGATGATGGGCGTCCAGTCCCCGGCCTCGCTCTCGCGCATCTGCTGGGCCACCCAGTAGCCGTCCTTGCCGGGCAGCTTGATATCGAGCAGCACCAGGTCCGGGCGCTGGGCCTTGAACAGGTGCAGCGCCGCCGTGCCCTCGGGGGCCTCGAAGATCTTGGCCACCCCGGCCTGCCGCAACTCGGCCACCAGGGCCGCGCGCACCGAATTCTGGTCCTCGACCACCAGCACCGAGAAGCTGTTGCGCGATGCCCCCTCGCCGGGGTAGGGGGCGCTGCTGGGAGTGGATGGCACGGTGACTCCTTGGTGCGGCTTTCCAAAAAGGCAGGCGGCAGCCGGTTGCTCAGGACTCCCGGCGCAGTGCAGGGAACAGTATCACGTCGCGGATGCTGGGGCTATCGGTCAATAGCATCATCAGGCGGTCGATGCCGATGCCGCAGCCGCCCGTGGGGGGCATGCCGTATTCCAGGGCGCGCACGAAGTCGTGGTCGTAGAACATGGCCTCGTCGTCACCGCTGTCCTTGGCGGCCACCTGGGCATGGAAGCGCGCAGCCTGGTCCTCGGCGTCGTTGAGCTCGCTGAAGCCGTTGCCGAACTCGCGCCCGGTGATGTACAGCTCGAAGCGCTCGGTCACCTCGGGGCGGGTGTCGTTGGCGCGCGCCAGCGGCGAGATCTCGGTCGGGTGCTCCATGATGAAGGTGGGCAGCCACAGCTTGTCTTCCACCGTCTCCTCGAAGTACAGCACCTGCAGGCTGGCCAGCGAACGGGTGGACAGCTTGTCCTTCTCCTCGTTCAGGCCCAGCTTCTTGAGCGCGCTGATGAGCCAGGCGGCATCGTCCACATGGGCGCCGGCCTCGGTGTACTGGAAGATGGCTTCGCGGATGGTCAGGCGCGCGAAGGGCTGCGACAGGTCCACCGCGCGGCCCTGGTAGGTCAGCTGCAGCGAGCCCGTGGCCTTCAGGGCCACCTCGCGGATCAGCGTCTCGGTGAAGTCCATCAGGTCCAGGTAGTTCCAGTACGCCGCGTAGAACTCCATCATGGTGAACTCGGGGTTGTGGCGCACCGAGATGCCTTCGTTGCGGTAGCTGCGGTTGATCTCGAACACACGCTCGAAACCGCCCACGATCAGGCGCTTGAGGTACAGCTCCGGCGCGATGCGCAGGTACATCTCCTGCTCCAGCGCGTTGTGGTGCGTCACGAAGGGCTTGGCATTGGCGCCACCCGGGATCGGGTGCAGCATGGGCGTCTCGACTTCGAGGAAGCCGTGCTCCACCATGAACTCGCGCAGGCCGCTCACGGCCTTGCTGCGCGCGATGAAGCGCTTGCGCGCCTGCTCGTCGGTGATCAGGTCCACATAGCGCTGGCGGTACTTCTGCTCCTGGTCGGCCATGCCGTGGAACTTGTCGGGCAGCGGGCGCAGGCTCTTGGTCAACAGGCGCAGGCGCGTGACCTTGATCGACAGCTCGCCGGTCTTGGTCTTGAAGGTCGTGCCCTCGGCACCCACGATGTCGCCCAGGTCCCAGTGCTTGAAGGCCGCATAGGCTTCCTCGCCCAGCGCGTCGCGCGTCACGTACAGCTGGATCTGGCCGCCGGTGTCGCCCAGCGAGCCGTCCTGCACCGTGGCGAAGCTGGCCTTGCCCATCACGCGCTTGAGCATCATGCGGCCGGCCACGCTCACCGTGGCGGGGCTGGCTTCCAGGGTTTCTGCATCCGTCGATCCATAGGTGGCATGCAGCTCGGCCGCCTTGTTCGCCGGCTTGAAGTTGTTGGGGAAGGCCACGCCGCCGCCCTGGGCCTGCACTTCGCGCAAGGCGCGGAGCTTCTCACGGCGTTCGGCCATGAGCTTGTTGTCGTCCGGGGGCACTGGAGGGGTGTTCTGTTCAGACATAGGTGCTGCTGTCAATGCGCTGCGCGCGTGGTGCGTCGTGGTAAGGGGCTGCCGTGGCGGTTCACGGCGGCGAACCCGCCATTTTATCGGCTTGGCGCGCGTTGCACGCTTTTTGCCCCCGCTGCCCGGGTTTTCGGTCGCTCAGCGGGGCTGGCCGGGGCCGTTGCCAGGGACTTGGGACGGCCTCAGCACGGCATGGGCCGTGCGCACCAGGATCACCAGGTCCTGCCACAGACTGGGACTTTGGGCATAGCGCGCGGCATAGTCCAGTTTCACGGGCAGGATGTCTTCCACATAAGTGCGCTCGGGGTCGGTGCTCTGTGCCAGGAGCGCACTCTCGTTGCGGAACGCGATGGAGGCCAGGTCGGTGATGCCCGGGCGCACGCTGAGCACCAGATCGTGCAGGTCCGCCGGGTACATCGCCACATAGCGCGGCACCTCGGGCCGCGGGCCCACCAGGCTCATGTCGCCGGTGAGCACGTTGAAGAGCTGCGGCAGCTCGTCGAGCTTGCTGTGGCGCAGCCAGTGGCCCGCACGCGTGATGCGTGCGTCCTCGCCCACCGTGATGGCCGGGCCTGCCTTGTCGGCCCCCGTGCACATGGTGCGGAACTTGTAGATCGTGAAATGCCGCCCGTGCCGGCCCACCCGCTCCTGGCGGAACAGCGCGCCGCCTGCCGAATCGCAGCGCACCCACAGCGCGATGGCCAGCAGCAGCGGGCCGAGCAGCAGCAAAGCGCTGCCAGCGACCACGATGTCCATCAGGCGCTTGAGCACCCTCATCCCAGCAACTGGTCCAGGGCCGCGATCACGCGGTCCTGGTCGGCATCGGCCATGGCCGTGAACAGCGGAATGCTCACCATGGCCTGGTAGGCCGCGTCCGCCTTGGGGAACATCTCGGGCGTGAGCGCATAGCGGTCGCGCCAGTAGGGGTGGCGGTGCAGCGGCACATAGTGCACGCTGGTGCCGATCCCCCTGTCCGACAGGCCCTGCACCAGCGCATCGCGCGACAGGCGCGCACCGGGCGCCAGGCGGATCACGTACAGGTGCCAGGCATGCACGTCGCCAGCGGGTGCCTCGGCCGGCAGCACCAGGGGCAGGTGCTTCAGGCCCGCGTGGTAGCGCTGCGCCAGGTGCTGGCGCCGCTGCACGAAGGCCGGCAGGCGCGCCAGCTGCTGCACGCCCATGGCGGCGGCCACATCGGTCATGTTGTACTTGAAGCCCGGTGCCACCACTTCGTAGTACCAGGCCGGTGTCTTGGAGGTGAAGCGGTCGAAGGCGTCGCGGTTCATGCCGTGCAGGCGCATCACGCGCATGCGCTGGGCCAGGTCGGCGTCGCGTGTCACGGCCATGCCGCCTTCGCCGGTGGTAATGGTCTTGTTGGCGTAGAAGCTGAACACCGTGACATCCGAGGCCAGCTGCCCCACCAGCGTGCCCTTCCAGGTCGTGGGCAGGGCGTGGGCCGCATCCTCCACCACCTTCAGGCCGTGCTCCTTCGCAATGGCCAGAATGGCATCCATGTCGCAGGCCAGGCCGCCGTAGTGCACCGGCATGATGGCCTTGGTGCGCGGCGTGATCGCGGCGCGCACCCGGGCCGGGTCCATGTTCAGCGTCACCGGGTCCACGTCCACCAGCACCGGGTCGGCGCCCAGGTAGCGCACCACCTCGGTCGTGGCGGTGAAGGTCAGCGTGGGCGCGATCACCTCGTCGCCCGGGCCGATGCCCAGCGCTTCCAGCGCCAGGTGCAGGCCCGCGGTGGCCGAATTCACGGCCAGGCTGTCCAGCCCGCCGCCCAGGTAGTCCGTGAAGGCCTGCTCGAAGGCCTTGGTCTGCGGCCCGGTGGTGACCCAGCCCGAGCGCATGGCTTCGGCAACGGCGTTCACCTCGGCATCGCCGATGTCGGGGCGCGCAAAAGGCAGAAAGGGCAGGGCGGGAGTGTCAGCGTTGGGCATGGTCGGGTGTCAAGGGGATGTCGGAGGGGCACCGCGGCCAATGGCGTGGTACTCCAGTCCTGCGGCCTGCGGTTCGGCCGGGTCAAAGAGGTTGCGGCCATCGAACACCACGCGTTCGCGCAGCGTGGCGGCCAGGTGGGCGAAGTCCGGGCTGCGGAACTCCTTCCACTCGGTGGCAATGACCAGCGCGTCGGCGCCTGTGAGTGCCGCATCGGCCTGCTCCACGAACGACAGGCCGGCACGCGGACCCAGCGCCACGCGCGCCTGGTCCATGGCCTGCGGGTCGTAGGCCACGACCTGGGCGCCCAGCGCCAGCAGGCGTTCGATGATGGCCAGGCTCGGCGCCTCGCGCATGTCGTCGGTGCCGGGCTTGAAGGCCAGGCCCCAGAGGGCGAAGCGCCGGCCCGCGAGGTCAGGGCCGAAGCGCGCGGCGATCTTGTCCACGAGCACCTGCTTCTGGCGCTCGTTCACGGCCTGTACGGCGGGCAGGATGTGGAACGCCTGCCCCGCGTCCTGCGCGGTCTTGATGAGCGCGCGCACGTCCTTTGGAAAGCACGATCCGCCATAGCCCGTGCCCGCGTACAGGAAATGCGTGCCGATGCGCGGGTCCATGCCGATGCCGGTGCGCACGTTCTCGATGTCGGCGCCCAGCTTCTCGGCCAGCAGCGCCAGCTCGTTCATGAAGCTGATGCGCGTGGCCAGCATGGCATTGGCCGCGTACTTGGTGAATTCGGCGCTGCGCACATCCATCACCACCAGGCGGTCGCGGTTGCGCATGAAGGGCGCGTACACGGCGCGCATGAGTTCGGTGGCGCGGTGGTCCTCGCTGCCCACGATCACGCGGTCCGGGCGCATGAAGTCCTGCACCGCGCTGCCTTCCTTGAGGAATTCGGGGTTGGACACCACGGCAAAGTCGGCTGCCAGGCCACGGCTTGCCAGCACGCCGGCCACCGTGTCGCGCACGCGGTCGGCCGTGCCCACGGGCACCGTGCTCTTGTTGACGATGAGCTTGTAGCCTGCCATGCGCTCAGCGATCGCGCGGGCCGCCGCCAGCACATGCTGCAAGTCGGCCGATCCATCCTCGCTCGGTGGCGTGCCCACCGCGATGAACTGCAGCAGGCCATGCGCCACGGCATGGTCGGTGTCGGTGGTGAACTCCAGGCGGCCGGCGCGCGCATTGCGCAGCACCACGTCCAGCAGGCCGGGCTCGTGGATGGGCATCTGCCCCTGGTTCAGCGATGCGATGCGGCGCGCATCGAGGTCCAGGCACACCACGTGGTTGCCCATCTCCGCGAGGCAGGCCCCGGTGACAAGGCCCACATAGCCGGTGCCGATGACGGTGATCTTCATGGGGGAAAACGTTCCAAATACAACAAGGCAGCACTCAGGCCGGCTTGGCCAGCCAGGTCAGGCGGTGGGTGCGCAGCGGGTACAGCAGTGCGGATGCGGGCGCCAGGCAGGCGGCAGGCAGCCTGCGCGCAATCGGGGGCGCCAGCGTGATCCGCCGCGACTGCGCCCGCGCCTTGGGGAACAGCTGTCGCAGCTCTGCCAGCGGTACGCCACGCACATCCGGGTTGTTGGGATTGTCCACCACGAAGTCGTAGACCAGCACGCCGCCGCCCGGTGCCGCCCAGCGCCACAAGGTCTCTGCCATGTGCCGCCGAAAGCCCGGGTCCAGCAGCGAGCTGAACAGGGTGAAGGCCAGCACCGCCTGCTGGCTGCCATCGGCAATCGGCGCCAGCGTGGCATCGCCTTCGGTGATGCGCACCGCGCCGGGCAGTGCGGTGCGTGCCTGGGCTGCGCGCTCGGCGATCAGCTCCAGCCCCTGCAGGCGTGCGGGGCTTGCGCCCAGGCGCAGCAGGTCTTGCAGGTTGCCGCCCGCGCCACTGCCCACTTCGGTGATGGCCAGGTCCGCCAGGCTGCTCCAGCCATGGGCGTTCCATAGCTTCACCTGGGCGCGCAGGCGTTCCTGCTGGGCCTGCAGGGCCGAGGCGCTGGCCATCAACTGGTAGCGCAGGGCATCCTGCGCGCCATCGCGGCGCGCATAGCGCGCCTGCACGGCCTGGGGTTCGGTGCTGCCATTCATCGCGTGATCCGGGCGAACTGGGCCGAGGGGGGGCGCGCGCGCAGCACGTCCCACAGGCCACGCCAGGTGCCCAGGCCATAGGCCAGGTGGTAGGCGGCAATCACCACGGGCAGGCGTGCGAGCAGGCCCCATTGGCCTGCGCCGCGCGCAGCCGCTACCGAGGCCCAGCCCACATAGGCGGCATAGAGGGCCACCAGTGCCGCCAGCGGCAGCACCGTCCAGGGCGTGCACAGCGCGAACAGCCCGAGCGCCGCTACAAAGGCCGCCGGCACCAACTGGCGCACTGAACCGGGCTGCCCGTGCTTGCGCATCACGAAGGGGCGCCAGTAGCCGTACTGGCGCTGCTGCGCGAACAGGTGGCCCAGCGAGTTGCGTGGGTGGTAGAGCGAATGGATCTGCGGGCTCTGCCAGATGCGCCCGCCCGCCAGGCGCAGGCGCAGGTTGTGCTCGTCGTCCTGGTTGCGCACCAGGGCCTCGTCGAAGCCGCCGATGCGCTCGAACACGGCGCGCGGCCAGCAGCCCAGGTAGACCGTGTCCACCGCGCCGTCGTACCGGGTGTCGCGCGAGCGTGCGCCACCCACCACCCAGCGGCACTGGAAGGCGGCGGCCACGGCCCGGCCCATGGGGCCCGTGCCCTCGGCCACCCAGGGGCCGCCCACGTTGTCGGCACCGGTGCGTTCCAGGGCCTCGATGCAGCGCGCCACATAGTCGGGGGCAAAGCGGGTGTGGATGTCCAGCCGCACGATGACTTCACCCCGCGCGCGGGCGATGCAGGCATTGAGCCCGGTGGAGACGATGCGCCCGGGGTTGTCCACCCACTGCAGCCGCGCGTCCGCTGTGCTGCGCGCAACCAGCAGCTCGCGCGTGCCGTCATCGCTGCAGCCATCGGCCACCAGCACTTCCATCTGCCAGCCCGGTGGCAGCACCTGTGCCAGCGCGCTGTCGCAGAAGGCGGCGATATGCCCTGCCTCGTTGCGGCAGGGGGCGATCACGCTGACCCAGCGCGGGTCGCTCTGGGATGCGCTCATGGTGTGCCCATCCGTTCTCGGTAAAGTCGGTCCATTCTGTCCATCTGTACGGCCCGGTCGCCGTCGCGTGCAATGCGCTGCACGTTCTCGTTTCCATGGCACTGCATGCGTGCATCGTCGGCGGCCAGGGCTTCCAGGCAGCGCGCCAGCGCCGCCGCATCGCGCGGCGGTACCAGCAGGCTGGCGTCCAGCCAGGCGTGGTTGGCGTCCAGGTCGCTGGCCACCACAGCAAGGCCGCAGGCCATGCTTTCGAGCACCGAGACCGAGGTCGCATCGCTCGTGGGCACCGACACCGAGATCTTGCACTGCGCGAGCACCCGCGCCATGCCCGCATCGTCCAGCCGGCCATGGAACACCACGTGGTCCTGCAGGCCGCGTGCGGCCACCAGCGTGCGCAGAGCGCCCTCCATCGAGCCGCCGCCCAAGAGGTGCAACTGAACGTCCGCTTCGGGCTGTTGGGCCACCAGGGCGGCCACGGCCTCGATGATGGTGTCGATGTTGTAGTTGGGCTCCCACGAGCGCAGGCTCACGATCTGCAGCCCGGCCTTGGCGGCCCAGGGCGCAGGCGCAAAGCGCGCCAGGTCCACGCCCCAGTGGATCTCCTGCACGGGGCAGGCGGGGCCGTAGCTGCGCGCGGCGTCGAGCAGGCTTTCCGAGTCGCCGGTGATGAGGTCGGCGCGGCGCAGGGTCCAGCCCGTGAGCCAGCGCATCAGCGCGCTCTGGTGCGGGGTTACCAGCAGGTCGCTGCCCCAGGCCGTCATCACCAGCGGGTGGCGACCACAGCGCGCACCCAGGTAGCCGTAGGAGGTGGTGTAGTGCGCATGCACGATGTCGGGCGCCAGGGCCTGCACATGGCGCCGCGCCTGCCCCACGCGCAGCAGCCAGTCGGTGGACCGGCGCACGGGCGCCAGCACCTTCTGCTCCACGCCCTCGATGGGGGCCGGGCGCGCCGTGACCAGCGACACGCGGTAGCCGCGCGCGCGCATCTCTACCGTCCAGCGCTGGATGTGCGGGCTCGTGCCATCGCCCAGCAGGCACAGGTGCTTGGGGGCTTCAGCCATGGGCGTTCGGCTCCGTGGCTTGGGGCAACTCGCCCGCCCAGGCGCGGTAGTGTTCGGCCCATTCGGGGTGTTGCGCCAGCAGGGCCGCATCGGCCGTGCGCACGTCGCCCACCTGGCGTGCGGGGGTACCGGCCATCACGGCGAAGTCCGGCACCTCGCCGCGCACCTGCGAATAGGCGCAGATGAGGGCGCCGCGCCCGATGCGCGTGCCGGCCTCGATCAGGCTGTGCGGCCCCACGAAGGTGTAGGCGCCGATGTGCACGGCGCCCTTCACATAGCCGGGCACCTCGCCGCCCGCATGGGTGGCGTAGCCACGCCCCAGCAGCCGGATGGAGCGGTGCGAGCTGTGGGTCACGATGCTCACGAAGTTGGTGATCTGCACGCCCTCGCCGATCGTGAGGCCTGCCCCGGCATCAAGGAAGTTGAACTGGCCGATGAACACATGGTCCGCGAGCACAAGGCCTTGTTCCCCCTCGATGCAGGTGCTGGGTGCGATGCGCGTGTGCGCCAGCAGCACACCGCCGGGCGTGCGCTCGCCAAACACCATGCGGTACATCAGCGCCTGCCAGATCCGGCGCCGTGCGCGGTTAAGCCAGGCTTTCATCGGGGATGTTTTTCCAGTGGGCAAGGGTGAGGAAGTAGTAGGCGAAGTAGGGCAGCATGGAGGCCGAGATGCCCCAGGCCGCGCCTGTGAGGCCACCCAGGGCCAGGCCGGCCAGCAGCCCGGCAAAGAAGGCCAATTGTCCCACCAGCGCGAGCTTGAGCGCCCAGGCCTGTGCGCGCCAGGCCAGCGTGGTCACCGACAGCGGCGAGGCGATGAAGTGCAGAGCGATGAAGGGCGCGATCGCGCGCACCAGCGGTCCGGCCTCGCTCCACTGTGCGCCGAATGCGGTGGTGAACAGCCAGGGCCCCCACAGCATGAGCACGGCCATCATCGGCAGGGCGATGGCGGCCAGCGCCAGCATGCTCTTGCGCACCAGGGCGCGGGCCTCGCCCGCCGTGCGGGCCTGCAGCAACTGGGGGTACAGCGCTTGCGACAGGGCCCCGCCCAGCAGCGTGGCCGGGGCCTTGAGGTAGCGCAGCGACAGGGCCCACAGGCCGGCCGCGGCACCGCCCGCCCAGGCCGCCACCGCGATGAGGGTCAGCGTGTCCTGCAGGGCGCCCATGAAGGCGTGCGGCGTGTTGAGCAGCGGGAAGTCGCGGTGCTTCGTGGCCATGGCCCGCAGCGATGCCACAGGTGTGCGCCACAACACGGCCCAGCCCCCGGCAGGGGCCGGCCGCGCCAGGGCGGCGGCGGCCACCAGCCCCGCGGCCACGGCGCCGGCCAGCAGGCCCGCAGCGCCGGTCTTGAGCAGGCCCAGCGCCAGCTGCAGCACCGCGCCGCCACCGTGCTGCACCAGCCGCGCCAGCGACAACAGGCCAAAGCGCTGCGAACGTGTAGCCCACAGGGTGAGCCACTGGGTGGCCGCGATGGCCAACACGGCCAGCGGCAAGGCCCAGGCCAGCGGCAGGCCCTGCACGGCCGCAACGGCTCCACCCGCTACCACCGCGCAGGCAGTGACCGCCAGCAGCACCCGCGCGCACAGTGCCATCAGTTCGGCCGCACCCGCTTCGGCTTTTTCCAGCGGCAGCGCGAATTCGTAGCGCGCACAGCCCACCACGGCCAGGTTGGTGGCAAGGGCCCACAGCAGCGCGAACTGGCCGAATTCGGTAGGGGAGTACAGGCGCGTGAGGGCCGGGCCCAGCAGCAGGGGCAGCGCATGGGCCGCCACACTGCCGGTCAGCAAGGTGGCCGTGGCGCGCAATAAGGGGGAACTCATGTCAGTTATCCATGGCGCTGCGAATGAGACCGACGCGGCCTAAGCCAGCGCCCCCGTGCAAGGGCCGCCCCGCCGCACTGGGGGCGTCCCCCTCCCAGATTGCGAAGCAATATGAGAGAGGGGTGAAGGCGCGAAGCGACTCAGGGGGTGTTTCATCTCAGGCTTGTTGGGGCTCCTGGTGGAAGCCCGGCACCAGTTCATGCAGCAGGGCCATCATGGCGCCGCGGTCGCCCTGGTCGATGGCCTGCTCCAGCGCCTGCAGGCGGCCCTGCAGCAGCTCCCAGGCCAGGTGCTCCTCATGGGCGCGCAGGATGCGCGGGTGCGAGGTGGGCAGGGCGCCGTCGCCGATCAGCAGTTCCTCGTAGAGCTTCTCGCCGGGGCGCAGGCCGGTGAAGACGATCTCGATGTCGCCCCCAGGGTGGCCCGGTGCGCGCACGCTCAGGCCCGACAGGGCGACCATGCGCTGTGCCAGATCCAGGATGAGAATCGGCTCGCCCATGTCGAGCACGAAGACCTCACCGCCCTGGGCCATGGCGCCGGCCTGCAGCACCAGCTGCGCGGCCTCGGGGATGGTCATGAAGTAGCGCGTCACCTCCGGGTGCGTCACCGTGACGGGGCCGCCCGCGGCGATCTGGCTGCGGAACAGCGGGATCACGCTGCCGCTGGAGCCCAGCACATTGCCGAAGCGCACCATGGAGAAGCGGGTGTGCGGAGTGCCGCCATCCGTGCGCGGCTGGCCTGCGCAAGAGGCGACCGCCTGCAGCACCAGCTCGGCCACGCGCTTGCTGGCGCCCATCACATTGGTGGGGCGCACGGCCTTGTCGGTCGAGACGAGCACGAAGTTCTCCACGCCGCTGGCCGTGGCGGCGCGCACCATGTTCAGCGTGCCGAAGGCATTGTTGCGGATGCCCTCGCCCGCGTTGGCCTCCACCATGGGCACATGTTTGTAGGCCGCCGCGTGGTAGATGGTGTGGGGGCGCTGTGCCTGGCACAGGTCCCGCATGTGCTGCGCGTTGGCCACGCTGGCCAGCAGCGGCACCAGCTCGCAGGCCATGGCTTCCTGCTGCACCATGGCCTGCAGCTCCTGGTGGATGCTGTAGAGCGCGAACTCGCTGTGGTCCACCAGCAGCAGCCGCGCCGCGCCCTGGCGCGCGATCTGGCGGCACAGCTCGCTGCCGATGCTGCCGCCCGCGCCCGTGACCATCACCGCCTGGCCGCGGATATGGCGGCCCAGCAGGGCAGGGTCGGGGGCCACGGGGTCGCGGCCCAGCAGGTCTTCGAGCTCCAGGTCCTGGAAGTCGGTCACCGTGACGCGGCCGCTGGCCAGGTCGGTGAGGCCCGGGATGGTGCGTATGCGCACGGGCAGATCGCGCAGGTTCTGGATGATCTGGTTGCGGCGCTGGCGTGGCACGCTGGGCAGGGCCAGCAGCACGTCGGTGATGCCAAAGCGCTGCACCACCTCGGCCAGGGCAATGGGCGCGTACACGCGCACGCCGTTGATGCTGCGGCCCACCTTGGCACGGTCGTCATCGGCAAAGGCCTCGAGCACATAGTTGCGCGCGCTCACCAGGCCGGCGGCCGTCTGGGCGCCGGCCGAGCCGGCGCCGTAGATCAGCAGGCGGTGCGGGGCGCGCGTGTTCTGCCCCGCCAGCCACAGCCAGCCCAGCGAACGGCTGGCACCCACCAGCAGCAGAAAGATCACCGGCTGCAGCACGCCCACGCTGCGCGGGATGCCGTTCCACTTGCCGACCAGCAAGATGGCGAACAGCAGTGCGCCGTAGATGGCAACGGCCTTGCCCGTGGTGATGAGCGCGTTGATGCCGGTGTAGCGGAAGATGGCCCGGTACAGCCCCAGGTTCACGAAGATGGGAAAGGCCAGCGCCGGTGCCAGCACATAGGCCAGCCACTGCATGCCTTCGTCGGGCCAGTGCAGGGTATCCAGGCGCAGGGTGAAGGCCAGCCACATGGCGAACAGGCCCATGGCGATGTCCAGCACCACCACCACCAGCCGCTTGACCGGCCGGGGCCACTCCAGGACATTGCTCAGCACGCAGCCCCCGGCGTCGGCAGGGCGCTCACTGCGCGATGCCCGTGCGTTCGAGCACGTCGCCCACCAGCTCCAGCCGCACGAGCGGGTTGTCCAGCTCCATGAGGCGTTGCTTGAGCTCCAGCGGCACGGGCAGCAGTTCGCACCAGCGGTTGGCGACCCAGCCGCAGTCGTCGAGCTGGGCGGCCGTGGGCACCAGGGCCGATGGGCTGTCGGGATCGCGCTGCTGCAAGGTGTTGAGCACCTGCGCCAAGGCCTGGGACGCCTTCTTCAGGTCATCGGGTACGGAAACGGGAAGGTCGGGGTCGATGTGCGTCACATCGGCAATCCACAGCCCGTGTGCCAGGTGGCTGCGTTGCACAATGCGAAAACGCTGGCTGCCGCGGCACTGCAGGGTGATGAGTCCGGCCTGCGGCATCTCCAGCTGTTCGATGACGGCCAGGGTGCCGATCTCGCTGAACTGCTCCTCGGGCGCGCCGGCCTGGCGCACCTCATGGCCCTGGGTGAGGGACACCACACCGAAGGGTGCGCCCATCTGGTGGCATTTGCGCACCATGTCCAGGTAACGCACCTCGAACACGCGCAGCGCCAGCAGCCCTTCGGGGAAGAGCACGGAACCCAGGGGAAACAGGGGCAGGGACGACAGGGAAAGGGGTTGAGTCATTGAGCGTTCCTAGAACCTGTTTACGATCTATCCGGGGTCGCGTTGGGGCGCAATCGGGATGAGTGGATGCTTCGGATGCGCCGCATGGGCCCATGCCCATGCAAGCAGCCGGGGCGTCCAATCGCCCGATTTCGCCCCAACCCTTCGGGCAAGTGCCTTGCCGGGCGGTCTGCGGCGTTGCGGCGCTTGCGCGGCCCCGGATAGATCGTAAACAGGTTCTTTAGCCCGCTATCATCCCATGGCACGGGCAGCTTTCGCACCGCCCGCTTTCCTTTTTGCCGCTCGCTCCCATGTTCTTCCAGATCGCTTCCTTCCTGCTCGATGTCGTCGGGGGCCTGCTCACGGGTGCCTGCCTGCTGCGCCTGTACATGCAATGGCAGCGCGTGCCCTTCGGCAACCCCATTGGCGGGCTGGTCTTTGCGCTCACGGACTGGATCATCCTGCCGCTGCGCAAGCTGATCCCGCCCGTGGGCAAGTGGGACCTCTCCAGCCTGGTTGCGGCGATCCTGTTCCAGGTGCTGCAGTATGTGCTGTTCCTGCTACTCGTCGGCCCGGCCGCCGCGTGGGCCTGGCTGCCCTGGCTGGCGCTGTTTGGCCTGGCCAAGGTGGCGGTGTCGGGGCTCATGGGCCTGCTCATCGTGCATGCCGTGATGTCCTGGATATCGGCCCGCTCGCCGCTGGCCGATGTGGTCTGGCGCCTGTGCGCTCCTGTGCTGCGGCCTTTCCAGAAGGTGATCCCCTTGCTGGGTGGCGTGGACCTGTCGCCGCTGGTCGTGCTGGTGCTGCTGCAGGTGCTGATGATCGTGCTGGCCAACCTCCAGGCCGGTGTCATGAGGTGAGAAGCACCCCCCTGAGTCGCTTCGCGCCTCGGTGCCACCGCCAGAGGCGGTGGCTCTTCGGGCACGTCCAAGCCTGCGCAGGCAGGCTTGGAGCCGCGGCCCTCAGCCCCCCTCTCGACTCGCTGTGCGAGTCGGGAGGGGGACGCCCCCAGTGCGGCGGGGCGGCCCTTGCACGGGGGCGCTGGCCTTGATCGTGCCAGTCCTCAGCGATGCTGGCTATACCACCCAAACAAAGCAAAAAGCGCCTGTCGAGAGACAAGGCGCTTTTTTCTGAGCAGACGAGGGACGGTTACAGCACCGCGTCGGCTGGCAGGCGTTGCAGCATGGCCAGGCTGCTGGCCACGGTGTTGCGCAGCTCGCGGCGGTCGCAGATGAAATCGACCGCGCCCTTGGTCTGCAGGAATTCGGCACGCTGGAAGCCCTCGGGCAGGGTCACGCGCACGGTGGATTCGATCACGCGCGGGCCGGCAAAGCCGATCAGGGCCTTGGGCTCGGCGATCACGATGTCGCCCACGAAGGCGAAGCCCGCGCTCACACCGCCCATGGTCGGGTCGGTCAGCACGCTGATGTAGGGCAGGCCCTTCTTGGCCAGGCGCGTCAGCGCAGCATTGGTCTTGGCCATTTGCATCAGCGACAGCAGGCCTTCCTGCATGCGTGCGCCACCGGTGGCGGTAAAGCAGATGAAGGGCACCTTCTGCTCGATGGCGGTTTCCACGCCGCGCACAAAACGTTCGCCCACCACGGAGCCCATGGAGCCGCCCATGAAGTCGAATTCGAAGCAGGCGACCACCACGTTGATGCTCTTGACCGCACCGCCCATGACGATCAGGGCATCGGTCTCGCCCGTGTTCTCCAGGGCTTCCTTCAGGCGCTCGGGGTACTTGCGGCTGTCCTTGAACTTCAGGGCGTCCACAGGCAGCACTTCCTGGCCGATCTCGTAGCGGCCTTCGGGGTCCAGGAAGGCGTCCAGGCGCGCGCGTGCGCCGATGCGGTGGTGGTGGCTGCAGTGCGGGCAGACGTTCTGGTTGTGTTCCAGGTCGGACTTGTAGAGCACCGTTTCGCAGCTCGGGCACTTGATCCACAGGCCTTCGGGCACCTGGCGGCGCTCGGTCGGGTCGGTTTGCTGGATTTTGGCGGGCAGAAGTTTTTCGAGCCAGGACATGGTGTTTCCTCGTCAATGACAGGGTCAAAGACCGTGTGTGAAGCAGCGGCGGGCGCCCCCACAGGGAGGGCGCCGCCAAACCCCTATTATGCGTCGAGCGCCTTGCGCACCCCGCGCAGGAAGTCGACCGTGATCGGCACGACCTTCTCGTGTGGCTGGTCCTCGATCAGCTGGATGATGCGCGTGCCGATCACCACCGCATCGGCCACCTTGCCGATGGCCTGGGCGGTCGCCGCATCGCGGATGCCGAAGCCCACGCCCACGGGGATCTGCACATGCTGGCGGATGCGCGGCAGCATCTGCTCCACGGCCGAGGTATCGAGCGCGCCCGAGCCCGTCACGCCCTTGAGCGACACGTAGTACACATAGCCGCTGGCCACGCGCGCCACCTGGGCCATGCGCTCGTCGGTGCTGGTGGGCGCCAAGAGGAAGATCAGGTCCATGCCCTGCGCGCGCAGGCTGGCCGCAAAGGCCTCGCATTCCTCGGGCGGGTAGTCCACCACAAGCACGCCGTCCACGCCGGCCGCCGCTGCGTCGCGCACAAAGGCGCCCGCGCCGTGCACCTGATCGTAGCGCTCCACCGGGTTGGCATAGCCCATGAGCACCACAGGGGTGGTGCTGTTGCGCTTTCTGAACTCGCGCACATGGTCCAGCACCTGGGCCATGCCGATGCCCAGGGCCAGGGCTTTTTCGCCCGCCTTCTGGATCACCGGGCCGTCGGCCATGGGGTCGGAGAAGGGCACGCCCAGCTCGATCACATCGGCACCCGCCTCCACCATGCCGTGCATGAGGGCGGGGGTGATGTCGGCGAACGGGAAGCCGGCGGTGACATAGGGCACCAGGGCCTTGCGGCCCTGCGCCTTCAATTGGTCAAAAGTGGTGCTGATGCGGTTCATGGCTTGGCCTCTGCGCCTTTCACGGTCAGTCCGCGCATGGAGGGGCGGTCGTAGAAATCCTCGCCCGACAGGTCGGCCACGGTGCCGATGTCCTTGTCGCCGCGGCCCGAGAGGTTGACCAGGATGGACTGGTCCGGGCGCATGGTCTTGGCAAGCTTCATGGCATAGGCCACGGCATGGCTCGATTCGAGCGCCGGGATGATGCCCTCGGCGCGGCACAGGTGGTGGAAGGCTTCGAGCGCTTCCTTGTCGGTGATGCCGACGTACTCGGCACGGCCGATCTCCTGCAGCCAGGCATGCTCGGGGCCCACGCCGGGGTAATCGAGGCCGGCGCTGATGCTGTGCGTCTCGGTGATCTGGCCGTTGGCGTCCTGCAGGATGAAGGTGCGGTTGCCGTGCAGCACGCCCGAGCTGCCGCGCTGCAGCGAGGCCGAGTGCTTGCCGCTGTCCAGGCCCTCGCCGGCGGCTTCCACGCCGATCAGGCGTGTCTTCTCGAACGGGATGTAGGGGTAGAAGATGCCCATGGCATTGCTGCCACCACCCACGCAGGCGACCACGGCGTCGGGCTGCTCGGCGGGCACCTTCTGCTCCACCAGCAGCGCGGGCATCTGTTCCAGGCACTCGTTGCCGATCACGCTCTGGAAGTCGCGCACCATCATCGGGTAGGGGTGCGGTCCCGCCACCGTGCCGATGATGTAGAAGGTGTTGTCCACATTGGCGACCCAGTCGCGCATGGCTTCGTTGAGCGCATCCTTGAGGGTCTTGCTGCCCGACTCCACGGGCACCACGGTGGCGCCCAGGAGCTTCATGCGGTAGACGTTGGGGCTTTGGCGCTTGACGTCCTCCGAGCCCATGTAGACCACGCATTCCAGGCCGTAGCGCGCGCAGATGGTGGCCGTGGCCACGCCGTGCTGGCCGGCGCCGGTCTCGGCAATGATGCGCGGCTTGCCCATGCGCCGGGCCAGCATGGCCTGGCCGATCACGTTGTTGATCTTGTGCGCGCCGGTGTGGTTGAGGTCCTCGCGCTTGAGGTAGATCTGCGCGCCACCCAGCTCGCGGCTGGTGCGCGCGGCATGGTAGACGGGCGAGGGCCGGCCCACGAAGTGCTTGAGCTCGTACTGGAATTCGGCGAGGAACTCGGGGTCGTGCTGGTAGCGCGCGTAGGCCTCGCGCAGTTCGTTGATGGCGTGGGTCAGCGTCTCGCTGACGAAGCTGCCGCCATAGGAGCCGAAATGGCCCGAGGGATCAGGTTGCTGATAGGAATTCATGGGGATTCTTTGCAAGTTGTGCATCGGCCGCACGCACGGCGGCAACGAAGCGTTGGATCTTGTCGGCGTCCTTGGTGCCCCGCAGGGACTTGCCATCGGGCCCCAGGGCCTCGACGCCGGAACTGACATCAACCGCCAGCGTGGTGCAACGCGGGCGCACTTGCAAAATGCCATCGGTCACGTTTGCAGGCGTGAGTCCACCAGACAAAACGAGGTGAGAGCCGACGCTTGGTGGAAGGAGTGACCAATTGAATGCCTTGCCGCCGCCGCCGTACCCCTCGACATGGGCGTCGAGCAGGATGGCCTGGGCGTTTGAAAAATCGTGCGCGTATTTTACGAGGTCGAATTGTGCCGCATCCGGGCCCAGGGGTATACGGGCGGCGCGCAGCCAGGGCCGGGCGCCGCCGCCCGTGGCGGCCAGGCAGTCTTCGGGCGTCTCGTCGCCATGGAATTGCACCGTGGCGCCCGCGATCAGCGCCGTGGCGGCCATCACCTCCTCTGCACTGGCATTCACGAACAGCAGCACCGGCGTGACGAAGGGGGGCAGGCGCCGCGCCAGCTCGGCCGCGCGTTCAGCCGTCACGGCACGGCCGCTGCTCTTGGCATACAGCACGAAGCCGACGGCATCGGCCCCGGCGGCCACGGCGGCATCCACATCCTGCTCGCGGGTCAGGCCGCAGATCTTGATGCGGGTGCGGCTGGCGGGCTGGGGGCTTTGGGGGGAGGCGGTGATCGGGCTCATGGGAGCCAATCATACGCAGCCGTGCGCTGGGGCAGCCCCCATGCGGCGTCGTAGACCGGTCCCTGGAAGTACAGGCCGTCGGGCGAGAAGGTGGGTGCCGCGGCATCGCGCGAGCGCGCCTGCAGCACCTCCTGTATCCATTCGGGCGGATGGTCGCCGCGGCCGATCGCCACCAGGCAGCCCATGAGGTTGCGGATCATGTGGTGCAAAAAGGCATTGGCCTCGAACTCGAAACGCCAGTAGCAGGAGCTCCAGCCCAGCTCGGCGTGGGGCTCGCCCAGGCCGCGCCGTGCAATGTCGATGCGCGTGAGCGTCTTGACCGGCGACTTGGCCTGGCAGGCCGAGGCACGGAACGAGGTGAAATCGTGCTCGCCCAGCAGGTAGTCGGCCGCCTGGCGCATGGCCGCATGGTCCAGGGGGTGGTAGACCCAGCCCACGCGGCCGGCGTCCACACTCGGGCGCACGGGCGATTGCAGCAGCACGTAGGCATAGCGGCGCGCCACGGCGCTGGAGCGGCAATGGAAGCTGTCGGGCACATGGCTGGCCCATTGCACCGCGATGTCGGGGGGCAGGAAGGTGTTGGTGCCGCGCACCCAGGACGAGGGAGGCCGGTTGAGCGGGGTGTCGAAATGCACCACCTGCATCAGGCCGTGCACCCCGGCATCGGTGCGGCCAGCGCACAGGGTGCTCACGGGGTGCGTGGCAAAGCGCGCGAGGGCCGCCTCCAGCTTGTCCTGGACGGTGTTGCCGGACAGCTGGCTCTGCCAGCCGCTGTAGCCCTGGCCGTTGTAACTGACACCCAGGGCCACCCTCATGGGCGGGCCTGGGAGAGGGTGGGGGAGCGGGTTGCCGGGGCCGACCGCATCAGCCCAGTTCGACCAGCATGCGCTGGGCGCGGGTCTTCAGGGCGCCGCTCGATTCGGCCACGACTTCCTCGATCAGCGTGCGTGCACCGTCGGTGTCGCCGATGGCGTTGAATTCCTCGGCCAGTGCCAGCTTGGTGGCCAGCGGGTCGTCCTGGGCGGCGGCCGATCCGTCGTCATCCGCCGAAATGGGCACGGCGGCCGTGGGAATCTCCGTTTCGCGCGACGAGGCCGGGGCGGCCATGGGCTTGGGGGGGGCCGTCAGGTCCAGCGACAGCTCGCCCAGGTCGAAGTCCATGGGGCTGGAATCCTGCGCTTCGGCCAGCGGCATGGGGCCGGTGGGCGCCATGGTCAGCTCGTCGCTGGGTGCTGCAGCGCGGGCCGCTGGCGCAGGGGCCGGGGCATTCCAGGCGGCATCGGCCGTCAGCTCGGGCAGTGCGAAATCGTCGTTGGAGATCACGGGCTCCATGCGCTGTGGTTCGCGTGGGGCCGGCGCTGCAACGGCGGCGGCACTTGCCGCTGCGGCCGCAGCAGCGAATCCGCCGGGGGCTGCCGGGGGCGCGTCGGTCAGGGCGTCGTCGGGCAGATCGAGGTCCAGGTCCAGATCCAGGTCGGGCGGCAGCGCGGCCGAAGGTGCCGGTGCGCCCGAGAAGGTGCTCACGAAGGCACCGGGGATCGAGGGGTTCTCGTCTTCCGCCTGCTGGCCGGGGCGGCCGCCGGGCTGGTACAGCGGGTTCTCGGGGTCGATGCCACGGCCCAGGTCCACGATGCGTGCCCAGTCGGGGCCTTCGCCCTGCGTGAGCTTGAAGACTTCACCCGCCACGGATTCCAGGGCCTTGCGGTCCTGGCGCTTGGCGTAGATTTCGGCCAGCTTCACGTGCACGGACACGCGGGCCGGGTTGTGGCGCACGGCTTCCTTGAGGATTTCCTCGGCCTGCAGGTCCCGGCCATAGGCCAGGTACACGTCGGCTTCGGCCACGGGGTCCACGTCGCCGCCGGCATCGAGCTGGCTGGGCGAGTAGGCCATGGACGAGCCGGTGGTCATCTCGCTGTTGGCGGTGTCCACGCGCTGGCCGCCGCTGGCGCCGAAGAAGGAGTCGGGCTGGATGCGGCTTTCCAGGAAGGAGCTGTCCACGCCCGCATTGTTGCGGCGGCGCTGGATCACGCGGTAGGCGCCATAGCCCAGCAGCAGGGCCAGCAGGCCGCCACCGGCCAGGGGGATCAGCGGATCGTCGAGCAGACCGTCGAAGAAGCCAGGCTCTGCCACGGGGGTGGGAGGTGGCAGCACGATGGGCTTGGAGGCCGGGGCGGCAGGCGGCGTGGCCGCTGCAGCGTCCGACGCGGGCGCAGCGCTGGCTTCGGCCGAGGCGCCGCTGGTGGGTTCGGAAGCGGCTGCAACTGGCGGGGCTTCGGGGGCGGCCGGCGTGGCAGGCACGCCGGGGACTGCCACCTGGGCCGGTGCGCTGGCGGCAGGGGCTGCGGGAGCGGGGGCCGGTGCAGCCGCAGGGGCTGGCGCGGCCGGCGTCGATGGGGCTGCGGCCGAGGCGGCGTTGAGCTTGTTCAGGTCGCTGATGTTCTTGGACAGCTCGGCCATGCGGGCCGATGCGTCGCTGGCCTGCTTGTCCTTGGCCAACTGGTCCTCGGCCGCCTTCTGGCCCTTGACCGAGCCCTTGGACAGGGTGAGCTTGTCGGGCGCCGTGGTGGCCGGCTTGCTGTCTTCCACGCGGGTCTGCACCGAGCCCTTGGCCGAACGCTCGGCCGATGCCACGGTGGTGGACGGGGCCGATTCGGCCAGCTTGCGGCGGAAGGCACCGAAATCGCGGCTCTGGGCGGCCAGGATCTGGCGCGCCTCGGGTGCCGTTGTGGACTGGGCCGTGGCCTGGTCCGGGATCTGCAGCACGGCGCCTGCCTTGATGCGGTTGATGTTGCCGCCGATGAAGGCATCGGGGTTGGCGCGCTGCATGGCCACCAGCATCTGGTCGAGCGACACACCGCTTGGGCGGTTGGCATTGGCAATGCGGCCTGCCGTGTCACCGGCCTGCACGGTCACCGAACCTTCGGTGGCGGCAGGGCGCGGGGCTGCTGCGGGTGCGGGTGCGCGGGGCGTTGCGGGGGCCGGTGCCGCTGCGGAAGGACGTCCCGCAACCGCGGGAGGGGTCTCGCCGCGCGCAGCGGGGGGCGTGATCTGGGGCGCTGCCGTGACCGCAGGCGCCGGGCGGCGCATCGCTGGCGGGTCGAACAGCATGGTGTAGCTGCGCACCAGGCGGCCGGAACCCCAGGAGGCATCGAGCACCAGGTCGACGAAGGGGTCGTTCACCGGGCGGTCGCTGGACAGGCGCAGCACGGCCGTGCCATCGGCGCGGCGTTGCAGTTGCACCTGCAGGTTGTTCATGGTGGGCGAGTACTCCATGCCCTGCGAGCGGAACACCTCGGGCGTGGCCGTGGTGGCCTTCAGGGTCTCGGCCTCTGCCGGAGTGATCTGCGGCAGGTCGATCTCGGCCCGCAGGGGCTCGCCCAGCGCAGATTGCACGGTGATGCGGCCCAGCGCAAGCGCGGACGCATCGGTGGCGTAGAGCCCGGCAGTTGCCACGGCCGCAGCCGCCAGCACAGAAAATTTCCAACGATGCATGTTTGCCATCAACTGATTGGGTTGTGCGGCTCGGTCGAGCGGTGCTGTTTTTCTCATGGTCTGGTCCCGCCCCGGCGCGTGAAAATATGTAAAAAGCACCATAGCATCAATGTTTTGCACTGACAAGCTGAGGTGGCGCAGAAGCTTTGCCCCCGGTGGTCATGCCCCAACTTGGGGCATTCAGATGTTGCCAATTGCCAACGTCACGTAACCGGGTGTGTCAAGCGTTTGGGCGCAAAAAAGCGCGCGCAACAGGCGTTGCGCGCGCTGGGGGCCGAGGCTCCTGCGAGCCCGGCGGAGGGGATTTTAAGCGCCCAGCAGGATGCGCAGCATGCGGCGCAGTGGCTCGGCAGCGCCCCACAGCAGCTGGTCGCCGATGGTGAAGGCACCCACGTACTCGGGGCCCATGGCCAGCTTGCGCACACGGCCCACGGGGATGGTCATGGTGCCGGTCACGGCCACGGGCGTCAGGTCCTTGATGGTGGCCTCGCGCGTGTTGGGCACCACCTTCACCCACTCGTTGTCGGCAGCGATCATGGCTTCCAGGTCGGCCACGGGCACGTCCTTCTTGAGCTTGAAGGTCAGCGCCTGGCTGTGGCAGCGCATGGCGCCCACGCGCACGCAGAAACCGTCCACCGGGATGGCGGCCGAGCCGAAGCCTTCGCCCTGGCCCAGGATCTTGTTGGTCTCGGCCATGCCCTTCCACTCTTCCTTGGACATGCCGTTGCCCAGATCCTTGTCGATCCAGGGGATCAGCGAGCCGCCCAGTGGCACGCCGAAGTTGGCCGTCTCGGCGCCGGAGAGGGCGCGCTGCTTGGCGATGACCTTGCGGTCGATTTCCAGGATGGCGCTCTTGGGGTCGTCCAGCAGGGACTTCACCTCGGCGTTCAGCGTGCCGTACTGCGTGAGCAGTTCGCGCATGTGCTGGGCGCCACCGCCGCTGGCGGCCTGGTAGGTCTGGGTGCTCATCCACTCGACGAGGCCGGCCTTGTACAGCGCGCCCACGCCCATCAGCATGCAGCTCACGGTGCAGTTGCCGCCCACCCAGTTCTTGCCGCCCTTGGCCAGCGCGTCCTTGATGACGGGCATGTTCACGGGGTCCAGGATGATCACGGCGTCCTGCTGCATGCGCAGCGTGGAGGCGGCGTCGATCCAGTGGCCGTTCCAGCCCGCGGCGCGCAGCTTGGGGAACACTTCGGTGGTGTAGTCGCCGCCCTGGGCGGTGATGATGATCTCGCAGCGCTTGAGGGCCTCGATGTCGAAAGCGTTCTGCAGCGTGGTCTCGTTCTTGGCGAACGCCGGGGCCTTGCCGCCCGCATTGGAGGTGGAGAAGAACAATGGCTCGATCAGGTCGAAGTCCTTTTCTTCGGCCATGCGATCCATCAACACCGAGCCGACCATGCCGCGCCAGCCGACCAAACCTACCAACTTGCTCATTTCAACGCCCCTTTTACAGATTAACAAACAGTGCCAGACCGGACTGCTCGCCTGGCTCGTCAGGCCAGGAAGGGCGCACGACGAACCAGGCTGGATCAGCCCTTAATGGTCGTGGTTTTGGTGATGGTTGCGCGCGCAGCCACACCGGCCGTGGCGGCGGGTGCAATGTTCAGGGCGAACGTGTGGGCGGCAAACATAAGCGGGTATTGTAGCGGATGCGGGATGGAGTCGTCCATCACCGGATGGTCCGGCGATCCCTGATCGGCCGCAAGCGGGCCGCCGGAGGAGTTTTTTCTCAAGCGAAGGTAGCAATGCAGCAGGTGATCGTTGTCGGGTCGGGCCAACTGGCCCAGGAGCTCATGGACTCCCTGGATGGGGGCGCTGGGGCTGCGGTCGTGCGCTGGCCGGTGGCGTCTGCCACGGCGCCATCCATCGTGGTCCATGCCGGTTCCGGGAGGGAGCTCGCCGCCGTTGCGGCATTTTGCGAGGCATCGGGCAGCCCCCTGGTGGAGCTGGCCACTGGCTCGGCACTGGAGCAGCGCAGCCACGGTTTTCCCGTGGTCCTGTGTCCCAATACCAATATCCTGATGCTCAAGTTCATGGGCATGCTGGAGCGCAGCGGGCACCTGTTCGGCGGCTACCGCATCGGGCTCGTCGAATCCCACCAGGCGCAGAAAACCTCTGTTCCCGGTACGGCGGTCGGCATGGCGCATTCGCTGGGTCTGGCGGCGCAGGCCATCCAGTCCGTGCGCTCTGCCGAGGTCCAGGCCGGTGCCTTGGGCATTCCCGAGGAGCATCTGGCGCGCCACGCCTACCACCGGATCGAGATCGAGGACGGGCTGTGCAGCCTGAAGCTGGAAACGCGCGTCTACGGCGATGCGCCCTACGCACAGGGCGTGGCCCGGATCGTTGCCGCGGTGCGTGCGCACCCCCTGGACAAGCGGCTCTATTCCGTCATGGAGTTCGTGCACAACGGCTGGTTGTAGGCCGCTGCAGGCCCGGTGCTGCGGCCCATGAAAAAAGCGCCGGCTGGCCGGCGCTTTGATGTGGGACCGCAGGAGTGGGCTCAGGCTGCGAGGGCCTTGACCACGGCGTCGCCCATCTGGGCCGTGCCGACCTTGGTCGTGCCCTCGCTCCAGATATCGGGGGTGCGCAGGCCCTGGGCCAGCACCTTCTGCACGGCCGCTTCGATGCGCTGGGCGGCGGCTTCCTGGTTCAGCGAGAAGCGCAGCATCATCGCGGCCGAGAGGATGGTGGCCAGCGGGTTGGCCACGCCCTTGCCGGCGATGTCGGGGGCGCTGCCGTGGCTGGGCTCGTACAGGCCCTGGTTGCTGCTGTTGAGCGAGGCCGAGGGCAGCATGCCGATGGAGCCGGTGAGCATGGAGGCCTCATCCGAGAGGATGTCGCCGAACATGTTGCCGGTGACCACCACGTCGAACTTCTTGGGTGCGCGCACCAGCTGCATGGCGGCGTTGTCCACGTACATGTGGTCCAGCTCCACGTCGGGGTATTCCTTGCCGACTTCGGTCACGATGTCCTTCCAGAACTGGAAGGTCTCGAGCACGTTGGCCTTGTCCACGCTGGTCACGCGCTTGCTGCGCTTGCGTGCGGCCTGGAAGGCCACGTGGGCGATGCGCTCCACCTCGGGGCGGCTGTAGCGCATGGTGTCGAAGGCTTCCTCGGCGCCGGGAAAGTGGCCGTCGGTGGCCACGCGGCGGCCGCGTGGCTGGCCGAAGTAGATGTCGCCCGTGAGCTCGCGGATGATGAGGATATCGAGGCCCGAGATCAGCTCGGGCTTGAGGCTCGATGCGCCCACCAGCTGCTCGTAGCAGATGGCAGGGCGGAAGTTGGCGAACAGGCCCAGGTTCTTGCGCAGGCCCAGGATGGCCTGCTCGGGGCGCAGGGGGCGGTCGAGCTTGTCGTACTTCCAGTCGCCCACGGCGCCGAACAGCACGGCATCGGCGTCCTTGGCCAGCTTGAGCGTGGCCTCGGGCAGGGGGTGGCCGTGCGCCTCGTAGGCGGCGCCGCCCACCAGGGCCGACTCCATCTCGAACTTCAGGTCCAGCACTTCGAGGACCTTGACGGCCTCCGCGACGATTTCGGTGCCGATGCCGTCTCCCGGCAGAACTGCGATTTTCATGAACGACTTCTTTTCAAAGGGATGGCCGAGCGCCGCGGCAGGTCTGCCGGGCGCTGCTGGCCGCTGGTGGTGAACCGGGGTGAGTGCGGGGTCAGGAGACCATGCTGTGCGCCAGCCAGGGCTTGGTGGCCAGGCGCTGGGCTTCGAAGGCGCGGATCTTGTCGGACTGGCGCAGGGTCAGGCCGATGTCGTCGAAGCCGTTGAGCAGGCAGTACTTGCGGAAGGCCTGCACGTCGAACGGGATCTCCTCGCCCTGGGGGCGCACGATGACCTGGCGTTCCAGGTCGATGGTGAGCTGGTAGCCGGGGAAGGCCGCCACTTCATCGAACAGCTGGGCCACGGTGGCCTCGGGCAGCACGATGGGCAAGAGGCCGTTCTTGAAGCAGTTGTTGAAGAAGATGTCGGCGAAGCTCGGCGCGATCACGGCGCGAAAGCCGAACTGGTCCAGCGCCCAGGGCGCGTGCTCGCGGCTCGAACCGCAGCCGAAGTTCTTGCGCGCGATGAGCACGCTGGCGCCCTTGTAGCGCGGCTGGTTGAGCACGAAGTCGGGGTTGGGCTTGCGCGCGGACTCGGGGATGCCGGGCTCGCCGTGGTCCAGGTAGCGCCATTCGTCGAACAGGTTCACGCCGAAACCGGTCTTCTTGATCGACTTGAGGAACTGCTTGGGGATGATGGCGTCGGTGTCGACGTTCTCGCGGTCCATCGGGGCCACGAGGCCCTTGTGCACGGTGAATTGCTGCATGGTGGGGATGCCTTACTTGTTGGCGGCGCGCTCGAGGGCGCCGCCAGCCCGCTGGACGTCCTGACCCACGCCCTTGACGGTGTTGCAGCCGGCCAGCAGGAAGGCCAGCGAAAGGGCGATGAAAGTGGCGGTCTTCTTCATGACGGTGTTCCTTGGGGAGAGTGGATGGGCCAACGGGTGTTGGATGGGATGGATGGGGGTGAAGTTCAGGCGAACTGGCGGATGTCCACGAAGTGGCCGTGCACCGCTGCGGCGGCGGCCATGGCGGGGCTCACCAGGTGGGTGCGGCCGCCGGCGCCCTGGCGCCCTTCGAAGTTGCGGTTGCTGGTGCTGGCGCAGCGCTCGCCCGGCTCCAGCCGGTCGGCGTTCATGGCCAGGCACATCGAGCAGCCGGGCTCGCGCCATTCGAAGCCCGCGGCCTTGAAGATCTCGTGCAGGCCTTCGCGTTCGGCCTGTTCCTTGACCAGGCCCGAGCCGGGCACCACCATGGCCAGCTTCACGTTGCTGGCCACCTTGCGGCCCAGGTTCTTGACCACGGCGGCGGCTTCGCGCATGTCCTCGATACGGCTGTTGGTGCACGAGCCGATGAACACCTTGTCGATGGTGATGTCGTTGATCGGCTTGCCCGGTTCCAGGCCCATGTAGGTCAGCGCTCGCTCGATGGCGCCGCGCTTGTTGGCGTCCTTTTCCTTGTCGGGGTCGGGCACGCGGGCGTCGATGCCCAGCACCATCTCGGGCGAGGTGCCCCAGGTGACCTGCGGCTGGATCTGCGCGGCGTCGAGCTTGACCACGGTGTCGAACTGCGCATCGGCGTCGGAGTGCAGCGTCTTCCAGTAAGCGACGGCCTGGTCCCATTCCACGCCCGTGGGCGACAGGGGGCGGCCGCGCACGTACTCGATGGTCTTCTCGTCCACGGCCACCAGGCCTGCGCGCGCGCCGCCTTCGATGGCCATGTTGCAGACCGTCATGCGGCCTTCCATGGACAGGCTGCGGATGGCCGAGCCCGCGAACTCGATGGTGTAGCCCGTGCCGCCGGCCGTGCCGATCTTGCCGATGATGGCCAGCACGATGTCCTTGGCCGTGATGCCCTTGGCGAGCTGGCCGTCCACCTGCACCAGCATGTTCTTGGCCTTCTTGGCCAAGAGGGTCTGGGTGGCCATCACGTGCTCCACCTCGGAGGTGCCGATGCCGTGGGCCAGCGCACCGAAGGCGCCGTGCGTGCTGGTGTGGCTGTCGCCGCACACCACGGTCATGCCGGGCAGGGTGGCGCCGTTTTCGGGGCCGATCACGTGCACGATGCCCTGGCGCTTGTGCATGAACGGGAAGAAGGCCGCAGGGTGGATCTGCGCCATGTTGTCGTTCAGCGTGGTGATCTGTTCCTTGCTGATCGGGTCGGTGATGCCGTCATAGCCGGCTTCCCAGCCCGTGGTGGGCGTGTTGTGGTCGGCCGTGGCCACGATGGAGCTGGTGCGCCACACCTTGCGGCCGGCCTCGCGCAGCCCTTCGAAGGCCTGGGGGCTGGTCACCTCGTGCACCAGGTGCCGGTCGATGTAGAGGATGGAGGTTCCGTCCTCTTCCGTGTGGACGACGTGCTCGTCCCAGATCTTGTCGTACAGGGTGCGTCCCATGGTGCGTCTCTTTCAGGTGGGTGTGTGATTTTAGTGGGGCATGCCCGCAGGCGCGGCTGCGCTGGCGGGCGGCGGAGGGGCCAGGTGTTCTGCCAGCAACCGGGCGGTGACGGGCAGGGCGTTGAAGTCGCGGGCCACCACCTGCAGTTCGCGGTGGGCCCAGGCATCGGTGAGGGGGACGGCGCGCAGGCTGCCCACGCCGCGCATCAGCGCAAAGGCGCGGTCGGGCAGCAGGCCCACGCCCAGGCCGTTGTCGATCATGCGGCACATGGCATCCAGGCCCGTGACCTGGATGCGCTGGCGCAGCGGGCGCCCGACCGCGGCGGCTGCGGCCCGCATGGCCAGGCTGATGCTGCTGTTGGCGTGCAGGCCGACGATGTCCCAATCCAGCACCTCCTCGAAGCCGATGGCGGTGTGCTGGGCCAGGGCATGCACCTCGGGCACCACCAGCACCAGGTGGTCGGCGCGGTAGGGGCGGCTTTGCAGTTCGGCGGCGCCGTTGCCCGTGGCCATGGCGACATTGCAGATGCCCAGGTCGGCCGCGCCTTCGTGCACGGCGCTCAGCACATCGCTGCTCAGGTGTTCCTGCAGGTCGATCTTGATCTGGCTGTGCTCGCGCGCAAAGGCGCCCAGGTCCTCGGGCAGGAACTGGAAGATGGCCGAGATGTTGGCGTGCATGCGCACATGGCCGCGCACGCCGTCGGCGTACTCGCTGAGCTCGCCCTGCATGCGCTCCAGGCCGAAGAGCACGGTGCGCGCGTGGTGCAGCAGGCTTTCGCCGGCCGGGGTGAGCGTCACGCCCCGGCTGTGGCGGTACAGGAGGGCCGTGTCCACGGCGGTTTCCAGGTCCGACAGGCGCTTGCTCACGGCCGAGGCGGCGATGAATTCACGCTCCGCCGCGCGGCCGATGCTGCCGAGCTCGCACACCGCCACGAACAGCTGCAGCGAGGTGAGGTCTATGCGGCGCGCAAAACTGCGCTCGGAGCTTTTCATCGGGTCTCTTGAATGCTTTGTGCTTCTCGTTTGGAGAAGGCGAACTGCTATTTTCCTCTAAAAGAATGCCTGCTGTCATCGCGAACGGCGATGTCGTCCATCGCGTCTGCGGTCTTCTTGGCATGCGCAGGCCCATGAAAAAACCGCACGGGCCTGGTGGCGCCGTGCGGTTTTCTGGGGGGGCGATCAGCTGAAGAAATTCTTCAGCCGGTCCGTCCAGCTCTCGCCACTGGGCGAATGGCGCGAGCCGCCCTTCTTGAGCGATTCCTCCAGTTCGCGCAGCAGCTTGCGCTGGTGCTCGGTCAGTTTGACGGGCGTCTCGACCGCGATGTGGCAGTACAGGTCGCCCGGGTAGCTGGCGCGCACGCCCTTGATGCCCTTGCCGCGCAGGCGGAACTGCTTGCCCGCCTGGGTGCCTTCGGGGATGTCGATGGCTGCCTTGCCGGCCAGGGTGGGCACCTCGATCTCGCCACCCAGTGCGGCCGTGATGAAGCTCACGGGCACCTGGCAGTGCAGGTCGTCGCCATCGCGCTCGAAGATGTCGTGCTTCTTCAGGCGGATCTCGATGTACAGGTCGCCTGGCGGGCCGCCGTTGGTGCCTGGCTCGCCATTGCCCGTGCTGCGGATGCGCATGCCGTCGTCGATGCCCGAAGGAATCTTCACTTCCAGCGTCTTTTGCTTCTTGAGCTTGCCCTGGCCATGGCAGGTGGTGCAGGGCTCGGGGATGATCTTGCCCGTGCCGCGGCAGTGCGGGCAGGTCTGCTGCACGCTGAAGAAGCCCTGGCGCATCTGCACCGTGCCGCTGCCCGAGCAGGTCGAGCAGGTCTTGGCGCTGGTGCCGGGCTTGGCGCCGCTGCCGTGGCAGGTGTCGCAGCTCTCCCACGAGGGGATGCGGATCTGCGCATCCTTGCCGCGTGCGGCTTCCTCCAGGGTGATCTCCATGGCGTAGCTCAGGTCGCTGCCGCGGTAGACCTGGCGGCCACCGGCGCCGCGGCCCCGTCCGCCCTGCTGGCCGAACATGTCGCCGAAGATGTCGCCGAACGCCTCGGCAAAGCCGCCGAAGCCCTCGGCGCCTGCGCCACCCGGGCCACGCATGTTGGGGTCCACCCCGGCGTGGCCGTACTGGTCGTAGGCGGCCCGCTTTTGCGGGTCCGAGAGCATTTCGTAGGCCTCCTTGGCCTCCTTGAACTTCTCTTCGGCGGGCTTGGCGGCATCCCCCTGGTTGCGGTCAGGGTGGTGCTTCATCGCCAGCTTGCGATAAGCCTTCTTGATCTCTTCGTCCGAGGCGTTCTTGGGAACGCCCAGGACTTCGTAAAAATCGCGTTTGGACATGGTCTTTCTGGGCCCGGTTGGAACAGGAACGCCGCGCAAGCCCCCTTGTCAGGAAACTCGCGCGGCGGCTCGGATCAAACGGGGCGTGCTCAGCCCTTCTTGACTTCCTTCACCTCGGCATCGACCACATTGTCGTCGTCGGGCTTGTTGGCACCGCCGGCAGCAGCCTGCTGGGCCGATGCATCGGCTGCGCCGGCGCCAGCGGCGGCCTGGGCGGCTTGCGCGTCGGCATACATCTTCTCGCCCAGCTTCTGGCTGGCGGCCATCAGGGCCGTCGTCTTTTCCTCGATGGCGGCCTTGTCGTCACCCTTGAGCACGTCTTCCAGGGCCTTCACGGCCGAGGTGATCGCGTCCTTCTCGCCCGCATCGAGCTTGTCGCCGTGCTCGGCCAGGCTCTTGTTCACGCTGTGCACGGCGGCTTCGCCCTGGTTGCGCGCCTGGATCAGCTCCAGCTTCTTCTTGTCGTCGGCCGCGTTCAGTTCGGCATCCTTCACCATCTTCTGGATTTCTTCTTCCGACAGGCCCGAGCTGGCCTTGATGGTGATCTTGTTTTCCTTGCCCGTGCCCTTGTCCTTGGCGCCCACGTGCAGGATGCCGTTGGCGTCGATGTCGAACGACACCTCGATCTGCGGCACGCCGCGCGATGCGGGAGGGATGCCTTCCAGGTTGAACTCGCCCAGCAGCTTGTTGCCCGAAGCCATTTCGCGCTCGCCCTGGAACACCTTGATCGTCACGGCCGGCTGGTTGTCGTCGGCGGTCGAGAAGGTCTGTGCGAACTTCGTCGGGATCGTGGTGTTCTTGGTGATCATCTTGGTCATGACGCCGCCCAGGGTCTCGATGCCCAGGGACAGGGGGGTCACGTCCAGCAGCAGCACGTCCTTGCGGTCGCCCGACAGCACCTGGCCCTGGATGGCGGCGCCCACGGCCACGGCTTCGTCAGGGTTCACGTCCTTGCGGGGTTCCTTGCCGAAGAATTCCTTGACCTTCTCCTGCACCTTGGGCATGCGGGTCATCCCGCCGACCAGGATCACGTCATGGATGTCGGACACCGACACGCCGGCGTCCTTGATGGCCGTGCGGCAGGGCGCGATGGTGCGCTCGATCAGCTCTTCCACCAGGGCTTCCAGCTTGGCGCGGGTCAGCTTGATGTTCAGGTGCTTGGGGCCCGAAGCGTCGGCCGTGATGTAGGGCAGGTTGATGTCGGTCGCAGCCGAGTTGGACAGCTCGATCTTGGACTTCTCGGCCGCTTCCTTCAGGCGCTGCAGGGCCAGCACGTCCTTGGACAGGTCCACACCTTGTTCTTTCTTGAACTCGGTGATGATGTAGTCGATGATGCGCTGGTCGAAGTCTTCGCCGCCCAGGAAGGTGTCGCCGTTGGTCGACAGCACTTCGAACTGCTTTTCGCCGTCCACGTCGGCGATCTCGATGATGGACACGTCGAACGTGCCGCCGCCCAGGTCATACACGGCGATCTTGCGGTCGCCCTTTTCCTGCTTGTCCAGGCCGAAGGCCAGGGCCGCAGCGGTGGGTTCGTTGATGATGCGCTTGACGTCCAGGCCCGCGATGCGGCCGGCGTCCTTGGTGGCCTGGCGCTGGGCGTCGTTGAAGTACGCGGGCACCGTGATCACGGCTTCCGTGACCGGCTCGCCCAGGTAGTCCTCGGCCGTCTTCTTCATCTTGCGCAGGATGTCGGCCGACACCTGCTGGGCCGACAGCTTGTTGCCGCGCACTTCGATCCAGGCGTCGCCGTTGTCGGCGGCCACGATCTTGTAGGGCATCAGGTCGATGTCCTTTTGCACTTCCTTTTCCGTGAACTTGCGGCCGATCAGGCGCTTCACGGCGTACAGCGTGTTCTTGGGGTTGGTCACGGCCTGGCGCTTGGCCGAGGCGCCGACGAGGATCTCGCCGTCTTCCTGGTAGGCCACGATGGAGGGCGTGGTGCGGGCGCCTTCGCTGTTCTCGATCACGCGGGTCGTGTTGCCCTCCATGATGGAGACGCAGCTGTTCGTGGTGCCCAGGTCAATACCGATGATTTTTCCCATTTTCTTCTCCGCGATGTTTGAGTGATTTGGATGATTGGTAACTTGTGGATAACTTGGCTGGCTTCAAGCCGTTGTCCACCAAATTTATTTATTTCGGGGCCGTGACGGTCACGAGCGCCGGGCGCAGCACGCGGTCGGCGATCTTGTAGCCCTTTTGCAGCACGGCCACCACGGTGTTGGGTTCCTGGTCGGCGGGCGCCACGCTGATGGCCTGGTGCTGGTGGGGGTCGAACTTCTCGCCCGCAGGCGGGTTGATGGCCAGCACCTTGTTGCGTTCCAGTGCCGAGGTCAGCTGGCGCAGGGTGGCGTCGGCGCCCTCGCGCAGCTGCTGGGGCGTGGCCTCCTTGATGGCCAGGGCCGCATCCAGGCTGTCGGCCACGGGCAACAGGCTCTCGGCAAAGCTCTCGATGCCGAACTTGCGGGCCTTGGCCACTTCGTCCTCGGCACGGCGGCGGGCGTTCTCGGCCTCGGCCTTGGCGCGCAGGAACTGGTCGGCCAGGTCGGCGCTCTTGGCCTTGAGCTCGGCCAGCTCGCCTTGCAGGCGCGACAGCTCGTCAGAGGCATTGGCGGCCATGGCGGCTTCAATTTCTTCGGGGGAGGCGTCTTGGGAGGTGGTGGGCTGGCTGTTATCGGACATGTCGGGGTCTTCGTAAATAAAACAGTACGCGCACAAGGTTGGGCGTGTGTGTGGTATTTCAAGTTCGTGCGCCATGCAGGGGCATCGGCGGCAGCGAAGCGAGGGGAATGGGCAGGGCAGCAGCCCGTTTCTGGCAGGGGGAGAGTGTACAAGGTCAAAGATGCGGGCTATAATCTACGGCTTTGCCCTTGCCACACCGCTTCTGGACGCAGCGGGTGGTCTCATCCAAAAGGAGTCTGCATGCGTCATTACGAAATCATTTTGTTGATCCACCCGGATCAAAGCGAACAAGTTCCAGCCATGCTGGAGCGCTACAAGGGCATGATCACCGCTGGCGGTGGCAAGGTGCACCGCGTGGAAGACTGGGGCCGCCGTCAACTGGCGTACCTGATCAACAAGCTGGCCAAGGCCCACTACCTGTGCGTGAACATCGAAGCCGACCAGGCTGTGATGGCTGAACTGGAGCACGCCTTCAAGTTCAACGACGCCGTGCTGCGCCACCTGACGGTTCAGAAGAAGAAGGCCGAGACCGGTCCTTCCTCGATGATGAAGACCGTCGAGCGCGAAGAAGCCCGCAAGGCCAGCCAGGCGGAATACGCCGCTGCCGGCGAGCGCTGATCGCCCACCGCCCTTTCGGGAGTGGAGAACCGCGTCGTCTTGACGGCCTGTATCGCCGAGGCTGAGGCCCTGCGCTACACCCCCGCCGGTCTGCCTGCCATCACCCTGCGGCTCGAACACGAGTCCAGGCAAAACGAGGCAGGCGAACCCCGGGACGTCAAGGCAGCCATGAAGGCCGTTGCATTCGGTGCGATGGCCGAGCGGTTGGCAAGGCAGCAGATTGGGAGTCGATGGACTTTCAACGGCTTTCTCGCCACGCCGCGCAATGGCCGCAACGCCGTGCTCCACATCCAGGATATTCAACAAAATTAATTTTCAAGAGGTCCGCAATGGCCACGTTCAAGAAGTTCAACAAAGACAAGCGCCCAAAGCGCAACACCCAGTCCCTGCTGTTCAAGCGCAAGCGCTTCTGCCGCTTCACGGTGACCGGTGTTGAAGAAATCGACTACAAGGATGTCGACACGCTGCGCGATTTCATCGCCGAAAACGGCAAGATCATCCCCGCGCGCCTGACCGGCACGCGCGCCATCTTCCAGCGCCAGCTGAACACCGCCATCAAGCGCGCCCGCTTCCTGGCCCTGGTGCCTTACAGCGACCAGCACAAGATCTAAGGAGCACAACCCATGCAAATCATTCTGCTCGACAAGGTTGTGAACCTCGGCAACCTGGGTGAAATCGTCAAGGTCAAGGACGGTTACGCTCGCAACTTCCTGATCCCTTCGGGCCGCGCCCGCCGCGCCACCGAAGCCGCCAAGGCCGAGTTCGAAGCCAAGCGCGCCGAACTGGAAAAGGCTGCTGCCGCCAAGCTGGCACAAGCCCAGGCTGAAGGCGAAAAGCTGGCCGGCACCACGGTCAAGCTGACGCAAAAGGCTGGCGTGGACGGCCGCCTGTTCGGCTCCGTGACCAACCACGACATCGCCGAAGAGCTGAACAAGCAAGGCTACAAGGTCGCCAAGTCGCAAGTGCGCCTGCCCAACGGCCCGATCAAGGTCGTGAGCGACAGCGCTGTGAGCGTGGCCCTGCACACCGACGTGGTTGTGGAAATCAACGTCTCGGTCTACGGCGAAACCGCCTGATCGCCGTCGCGTAGCCTCCCTCTGCGCGATTCGCTGGAAGCCGCCCTCGGGCGGCTTTCGTCTTTTCGATCCGGCCCTCTGTACAGGGTTGCCCACCGGTAATCCACAGGTTGCCCAAAGGCTTGTCCCGGCCGCCCGGAGAAATCCATGTCCGCTGTCTTTCCCCCGCTCGAAGACCAGGGAGCGCTGCCATCCTCCAGTGACGACCAGGAGATCGCCAAGCTGCGCACGCCGCCGCACTCCATCGAGGCCGAGTCCAGCGTGCTCGGCGGCCTGCTGCTGGACAACAACGCCTGGGACCGCGTGGGCGACCTGCTCAAGGATGGTGATTTCTACCGCTACGAGCACCAGGCGATCTTTGCGGCCATCGGCGCCCTGATCAACGCCAGCAAGCCGGCCGATGTGATCACCGTGTTCGAGCAACTGACGAACCAGGGCAAGGCCCAGGAAATCGGCGGGCTGACCTACCTGAACAACCTGGCGCAGTACGTTCCGAGCGCCACCAACATCCGCCGCTACGCCGAGATCGTGCGCGAGCGGGCCATCTTGCGCAAGCTGGTCACGGCCAGCGACGAGATCTCCACCAATGCCTTCAACCCGCAGGGCAAGACGGTGGAGCGCATCCTGGACGAGGCCGAGGCCAAGATCTTCGCCATCGGCGAAGAGGGCTCGCGCAACAAGCAGGGTTTTCAATCGCTCGACAACCTGGTGATCGATCTCCTGGACAAGGTCCAGGAGATGGCCGACAACCCGGCGGAGGTGACCGGCGTGCCCACGGGCTTCGCCGACCTGGACCGCATGACTTCGGGGCTGCAGGCGGGCGACATGATCGTGCTGGCGGCACGCCCGTCCATGGGCAAGACCTCGTTTGCGGTGAACATCGCCGAGCATGTGGCGCTCAACGAGGGCCTGCCGGTCGCCATCTTCTCCATGGAAATGGGTGCCGCCCAGCTGGCGGTGCGTATCGTGGGCTCCATTGGCCGCGTGAACCAGGGCAACCTGCGCACCGGCAAGCTCACCGACGACGAATGGCCGCGCCTGACCGAGGCCATCGAGCGGCTGCGCACCGTCTCGCTGCACATCGATGAAACCCCGGGTCTGACCCCGGGCGAGTTGCGTGCCAACGCGCGCCGGCTGGCGCGCCAGTGCGGCAAGCTCGGCCTGATCGTGGTCGACTACCTGCAGCTCATGAGCGGCTCGGGCGCCGGCAGCGCCGACAACCGCGCCACCGAGCTGGGCGAGATCTCCCGGGGCCTGAAGATGCTGGCCAAGGAGCTGCAGTGCCCGGTGATCGCGCTGTCGCAGCTCAACCGCTCGGTGGAGCAGCGCACCGACAAGCGTCCCATGATGTCCGACCTGCGCGAATCGGGCGCCATCGAGCAGGACGCTGACATCATCATGTTCATCTACCGCGACGACTACTACAACAAGGACAGCAAGGAGCCCAACGTGGCCGAGGTCATCATCGGCAAGCAGCGTAACGGCCCCACGGGTACCGTGAAGCTGTTCTTCCAGAAGAACCAGACGCGCTTCGAAAACCTGGCCATGGGCGGTGGTGATGACTATTGATCCCCCCTGAGGCGCTTTGCGCCATCCCCCCAGGGGGACGCTCCCGGTGCGGCGGGGCGGCCCTTGCACGGGAGCGCTGGCAGGGCCGCGCCCAACTTCAAAGGCTGGAAATGAAAAGGCCCCTGCCGTTGGCAGGGGCCTTTTCATCGTTGGGCAGCGCGGTTCTTTAGAGTACTTCGCTGGCGAAATCGGCCAGACGTGAGCGCTCACCCCGCGCCAGCGTGATGTGGCCGCTGTGGGGCCAGCCCTTGAAGCGGTCCACCGCATAGGTCAGGCCCGAGGAGCCTTCGGTCAGGTAGGGGGTGTCGATCTGCGCCAGGTTGCCCATGCAGATGATCTTGGTGCCCGGGCCTGCGCGCGTGATCAGTGTCTTCATCTGCTTGGGCGTCAGGTTCTGCGCCTCGTCGATGATCACGTACTTGTTCAGGAAGGTGCGCCCGCGCATGAAGTTCATGCTCTTGATCTTGATGCGGCTCCTGATCAGCTCGTTGGTGGCGGCGCGTCCCCACTCGCCGGCATTGCCGCCGTCGCCCTTGGCCAGGAATTCGAGGTTGTCGTCGAGGGCGCCCATCCAGGGGCCCATCTTCTCTTCTTCCGTGCCGGGCAGAAAGCCGATGTCCTCGCCCACGCTCACCGTGGCGCGGGTCATGATGATCTCGGTGTAGCGGCGGTCATCGAGCACCTGGGTCAGGCCCGCGGCCAGGGCCAGCAGGGTCTTGCCGGTGCCGGCGGTGCCGGTCAGGGTCACGAAGTCGATCTCGGGGTCCATGAGCAGGTTCATGGCGTAGTTCTGCTCGCGGTTGCGCGTGGTCACGCCCCAGACCGCATGCTTGGCCGAGCCGTAGTCCTTGAGGGTCTGCAGCACCGCCGTCTTCTCGCGGATCTCGCTCACGCGTGCGAACAAGCTGGGTTCGCCGGGCGCCTCGAAGTACACGAACTGGTTGATCATCAGCTGCGGCACGATGGGGCCGCCGATGCGGTAGTAAGTGTGCACTCCGCTTTGCCAGCTCTCCACGTTCTTGCCACTCTTGACCCAGAAGTCGGGCGGCAGGGCGAGCACGCCCGAGTACAGCAGGTCGCCGTCTTCCAGGGTCTTGTCGTTCTGGTAGTCCTCGGCGGCCAGGCCCAGCGCGCGTGCCTTGACGCGCATGTTGATGTCCTTGGACACCAGCACCACCTCGCGCGGCGCATGCAGCTTGCGCAGCGCTTCCACCACGCCCAGGATCTGGTTGTCCGCCTTGCCCTGCGGCAGGCTGGTGGGCAGGCTGTAGTCCAGCGGTGCGGTCTGGAAGAACAGGTGGCCGCCGGCCGCGCGCTGGCCGGTGGAGTCGAGCTTGAGGCCGTGGGCGATGTCGGCACCCTGCACCCCGGCCAGGGCGTCGAGCGTGCGGCTGGTCTGGCGGCCGTTGCGGGCCACTTCGGTCATGCCCTTCTTGTGGCCGTCGAGCTCCTCCAGCACGATCATCGGCAGGAAGATGTCGTGCTCTTCGAAGCGGAACAGGCTGGTCGGGTCGTGCAGCAGCACATTGGTGTCCAGCACGAACAGCTTGGTCGGGCCGCTGGGGCGCGCGCGCTTGGTGGTGGTGCGTGTGGCCGCTGTCGGCGCGGAAGCACTGCCGGAGGTCTTCTTGGTAGTGCTGCGCGGGGTCGCGGTCGCGGGCGTGGCCGGCGCCTTGGCGCGGCTGCTTGCGGCTGCGGGCACCGCTACCGGGGTGGCGGTCACGGTCGCTGCGGGGGCGGGCACGGCCTGCAGGGTGGCGCGGCCGGTGGTCGTCTTGCGGGCGGGTGTGCGGGGGGCGGGGAGTTCCGGGGCCTCTGTGGCCGCAGGCTGCGCTGTGGCGCGGCCGGGTTTGGCCACCACGTCATAGGCATCGGGGGAGAGCAGGGCGGCGCGGCGGCTGGGGGCGGGAGGAAGGGGCATGGTGTACGGGCCTCGGTCTGGTAGGGATCAGAAAGCAAAAAGCCGCCTGGAGGCCAAGGCGGCTTTGTCGGGGAAGGCTGGCGTTGCAAAATCCGGAAGCATCGACCCCATTATGCCCATTCCCGGTGGCGCTTCCGAAGTGGGTGGATGCGCCTGTTGCGTGGATGCCCGCCGGGTGGCTTCAGGCGGCTTTCTTCAGGGCCTTGATGCTTTTGACGGCCTTGAGCACTTCGTCCACGTGGCCGGGGACCTTCAGGCCACGCCATTCCTGCACCAGCAGGCCGTCGGGACCGATCAGGAAGGTGCTGCGCTCGATGCCCTTGACCTTCTTGCCGTACATGATCTTGTTCTTGACCACGCCGAACATGTGGCACATCTTCTCTTCGGTGTCGGCGATCAGCTCGAACGGCAGTTCCAGCTTTTCCTTGAAGTCGTCGTGCGACTTCATGTTGTCGCGCGACACGCCGAACACGGCAGCGCCGGCCTTCACGAAGTCCTTGTACTTGTCGCGGAACTGCATGGCCTCCGTCGTGCAGCCCGGGGTGTTGTCCTTGGGATAGAAGTACAGCACCAGAATCTGGCCGAGGTGGGAGGTGTTGGAGACCTTGATTCCACCGGTTGCGTTGGCTTCAAATTCAGGGAGGGGTTTGTTGACAACGATCGCCATATCACTTCAATCTCTCAGGATGTAGTCGTTGATAAGCCAGGGGAGTGGGGGTGTTTTTGCTTTTGGAGGGCCCCTGACCGCAACCGGAGATTTTACCCTGAAACGGACTCTTTCGCGAATCGCATTCTGTAACCAAAGTACACAGGCCGGAACCTGTTCGGTACCTCCGTCGCCCTGGGGCGAGGGTCAGGGCGCTGCCTCCAGCAGCAGTGCCGCGACCACATTGCGCCCCTCGCCGGCCAGGATGTTGTAGGTGCGGCAGGCGGCCGCCGTGTCCATGGTTTCCAGGCCCAGGCGGCGCGCCATCAGCGGCTGCAGCCAGGCCGGGGGCGGAAAACGGTTGCGCTGGCCGCTGCCGAAGATGACCAGCTCGGTCTCGAGCTGTGCCAGTTCGGCAAAGTGCTCGGCCGTGAGGTCCTCGTAGCGCGCGCAGGGCCAGGCCTGGCGCAACCCGTCCGAGCCCACGATCACGCTGTGCGTGATCTTCTCGCCATCCACCCCGATCCAGCCCGGGCCATAGCCCGTGACGGTTTGTACGTTGGCTTTGTCCGGCTGGAATTTCATGGTGTGCGTCGGGTGCGCGGCGCGGGCCCGGGGGCCCGCCTCGCTGGTGATCTGTGGTCAAATTATAGGTTTCGCCCATTGGCCGGCCCCGTTGGCTGACCCTGGTGCGAGCCGCACTTTTTGTCCACCGCATCTTCCAGCGCATGAAAACCGTCCAGAAATCCGCCAAGCTTGCCAACGTCTGCTACGACATCCGGGGCCCGATCATGGACGCGGCCAAGAAGATGGAAGAGGATGGCCACAAGATCATCAAGCTCAACATCGGCAACCTCGCGGTGTTCGGTTTCGATGCGCCCGAAGAGATCCAGCAGGACATGATCCGCAACCTGCCCAACTCGGCCGGCTACTCGGACAGCAAGGGCATCTTCGCGGCCCGCAAGGCCGTGATGCACGAGACCCAGAAGCAGGGCATCAAGGGCGTGGCCCTCGATGACATCTACCTGGGCAACGGCGCCAGCGAACTCATCGTGATGGCCACCAACGCCCTGCTGGACGATGGCGACGAGCTGCTGCTGCCCTCGCCCGACTACCCGCTGTGGACGGCTGCGGCCAGCCTCTCGGGCGGCACGCCCGTGCACTACCTGTGCGAAGAGGCCAATGGCTGGATGCCCGACCTGGCCGACATCCGCGCCAAGATCACGCCGCGCACCAAGGGCATCGTGGTCATCAACCCCAACAACCCCACCGGGGCGCTGTACTCGGACGAACTGCTCAAGGGCATCGTCGCCATCGCGCGCGAGCATGGCCTCGTGATTTTTGCCGACGAGGTCTACGACAAGGTGCTGTACGACGGTGCCACGCACACCGCCATCGGCTCGCTCAGCGAGGACGTGCTCACCCTCACCTTCAACTCCCTGTCCAAGAGCTACCGCTCCTGCGGTTACCGTGCGGGCTGGCTGGTGGTCTCGGGCGACAAGAAGCCCGCGAAGGACTACATCGAGGGCCTGAACATGCTCTCCAACATGCGCCTGTGCGCCAACGTGCCCGGCCAGTGGGCCGTGCAGACGGCGCTGGGCGGCTACCAGAGCATCAACGAACTGGTGTGCGAGGGCGGCCGCCTGCGCAAGCAGCGCGACCTGGCCTATGAGCTGATCACCGCCATCCCGGGCGTCACCTGCGTGAAGCCGCGCGCCGCGCTGTACATGTTCCCGCGCCTGGACCCGGCCATCTACCCCATCCAGGACGACCAGCAGTTCTTCCTGGAGCTGCTGCAGGAGACCAAAGTCATGCTGGTGCAGGGCACGGGCTTCAACTGGGCCGCACCCGACCATTTCCGCATCGTGTTCCTGCCCCATGAGGACGACCTGCGCGACGCCATCGGCCGCGTGGCGCGCTTCCTCGAGCAGTACCGCAAGCGCCAGCAGACCGCCGTTGCCTGAGGCGGCCGGGCCCGCTGACCGACAGACAGACAGGAGACCTGCCCATGCGCCACCGCCATGCCGCCCGATCCCTGGCACTGCCCGTCTGCTTGGCTGCGCTGGCGCTGCCGGCGCAGGCCGCTGACAAGGACCCCGTGGGCTTTCGGCACAAGGACTGGGGCCTGCAGTGCGACAACACCCGGGCCTGCCGGGCCGTGGGCTACCAGGCGGAGGCCGGCGACTCCGGCCCCGTCTCCATCCGCCTGGCGCGCGAGGCCGGGCCGGGCACGCCAGTGCTGGTGGACCTGCAGGTGTCCAGCGACAACGCCACCCCGGCGGCGCTCAACCTCAAGGTGGGCAAGCTGGCCCTGACCGGCCTCAAGGGCGAGATACCCCGTGTACCCGCCGGCCAGGTGGCTGCGCTGCTGCAGGAGCTGCAGAAGAACGACGAGGCCACCGTCACGGCGGGCAAGGAGCAGTGGGTGCTGTCGCTGGCGGGCGCCAGCGCCGTGCTGCTCAAGATGGACGAGGCGCAGGGCCGCATCGGCACGCCCGGAGCCCTGGTGCGGCGGGGCAGCAAGCCCGAGTCCTCGGTGCCGGCCGCCGTGCCGGCGCCGGTGGTCAACGCCGTGCTGCCCCTGCCCGAGCGCAAGGGCGACGCCGCCCTCGCCAAGCCGCTGCTGGCGGCCATCAACCTCAAGGAGGTGGATGAGCGCTGCAATGGCGATCCGCCCAAGCCGGCCGACGTGCAGGTCCATCGCCTCACTGAGCGCAAGGTGCTGCTGTCCATCCCGTGTGCCATGGGCGCCTACAATTTCGGTGGACTCAACTGGCTGGCCAACGACCGCCCGCCCTACCAGCCGCAGCCACTCGACGCCGAAGGCGAATTCGATGCGGCCGATGGTTCGATCCGCTCCTCCATGAAGGGACGCGGCATCGGTGACTGCTGGTCCATGCAGGAATGGCACTTCGACGGCAAAGGCTTCGTGCTGACCGGCGAATCCGGCGACAGCATGTGCCGCGGCTTTGCCGGCGGCGCCTGGCAACTGCCCTCCTATACCGCCAAGGTGGTCCTGCCCACCAACCCCGCTTCCAAGAAACCCTGATTTTTATGACCATGAAACCCATCCAAGTAGGCCTGCTGGGCATCGGCACCGTCGGCAGCGGCGTGTTCAACGTGCTGCAGCGCAACCAGGAAGAAATCCGCCGCCGCGCGGGCCGCGGCATCGAGATCACCATGGTGGCCGACCTCGATGTGGCACGCGCCCGCGCGGTCGTGGGTGAGGGCGTCCAGGTCGTCAACGACGCCCGCGCCATCATCGCCAACCCCGACATCGACATCGTCATCGAGCTCATCGGCGGCTACGGCATCGCGCGTGCCCTGGTGCTCGAAGCGATTGCGGCCGGCAAGCACGTGGTCACCGCCAACAAGGCGCTGCTGGCCGTGCATGGCACCGAGATCTTCGCGGCCGCATCGGCCAAGGGCGTGATGGTGGCCTTCGAGGCCGCCGTGGCCGGGGGCATCCCCATCATCAAGGCGCTGCGCGAAGGCCTCACGGCCAACCGCATCCAGTGGATTGCCGGCATCATCAACGGCACCACCAACTTCATCCTGTCCGAGATGCGCGACAAGGGCCTCGATTTCGACGTGGTGCTCAAGGAGGCCCAGCGCCTGGGCTACGCCGAGGCCGACCCCACCTTCGACATCGAAGGCGTGGACGCTGCCCACAAGGTTACGCTGATGAGCGCCATCGCCTTCGGCATCCCGGTGCAGTTCGACAAGGCCTACGTCGAGGGCATCACCAAGCTGGGCGCGGCCGACATCAAGTACGCCGAGCAACTGGGCTACCGCATCAAGCTCTTGGGCATCACCAAGCGCGCGGACAAGGGTGTGGAGCTGCGCGTGCACCCGAGCCTGGTGCCCGCCAAGCGCCTCATCGCCAACGTCGAAGGCGCCATGAACGCCGTGGTGGTGCAGGGCGATGCCGTGGGCTCCACGCTCTACTATGGCAAGGGCGCGGGCAGCGAACCCACGGCCAGCGCCGTGATCGCCGACCTGGTGGACATCGCCCGCCTGCACACGGCCGACCCCGAGCACCGCGTGCCGCACCTGGCCTTCCAGGCGAACACGCTGGCCGACGCCATGGGCACGCTGCCGCTGCTGCCCATGAGCGAAGTGGTCACCAGCTACTACCTGCGCCTGCGCGTGGCCGACCAGGCCGGCGTGCTGGCCAAGGTCACCGGCCTGCTGGCCGAGGCCGGCGTCAGCATCGATGCAGTGCTCCAGCGTGAAGCCGATGAAGTGGGCGGCGAAGGCTCCACCCAGACCGACCTCATCATCCTCACGCACGACACGCGCGAAGGCACCATGGACGCCGTGATCGCCCAGATGCAGGCCCTGCCCACCGTGCTGGCCCCGATCACGCGCATCCGCAAGGAAGAGCTCAACTGACCCCGGCGCACCCATGATGCAGCCCCGCCACCGCCATGCCCTCCGTCGTCGCTGCGCTCACGCTCGCGGCACTGCTGCGGCTGTCGCTGGTGGAGATGCCGCGCTGGCACCTGGCGTTCTGGTTCGCCCTGCTCGTAGGGCTGGCGCTCAGGCCGTCCCTGCCGTTCATGGACGTGCTCCTCAACGGGCTGGGCAGCTTTGCCGCGTCCTGGCTGTACTTCGTGCTGCTCGAACGCACCGACAACCGGGCCGACCGGGGGCTGCACTGGCTCATCCTGATCGCTGGCTATGCGCTCCTCATCGCCTCGCGCCTCTGCCTTGACATCCGTGTCTACGGCATCAGCATTTGAACCCTGACGGGAACCCCATGAAATACCTCAGCACCCGCGGCCATGCAGACCGCAAGCAGTTCTGCGACATCCTGCTCGAAGGCCTGGCCCCCGATGGCGGCCTGTACCTGCCCGAGCACTACCCACAGGTCGACGATGCCATGCTCACGCGCCTGCGCAAGGCCTACCATGAGCAGGGCTACGCCGAGCTGGCCTTCCAGATCCTGTCGCTGTACATCGACGACATTCCGGCCGCTGACTTGAAGGCCCTGTGCGAGAAGACGTACACCGCCGAGGTCTTCGGCACCGGTGAGATCGTGCCCCTGCGCCATCTGGAAAACAGCCTCTGGCTCGAAGCCCTGTCCAACGGCCCCACGCTGGCCTTCAAGGACATGGCCATGCAACTGCTGGGCAACCTGTTCGAGTATGAACTGGGCCGCCGCGGCGAAGAGCTCAACATCCTGGGCGCCACCAGCGGCGACACCGGCAGCGCGGCCGAGTACGCCATGCGCGGCAAGAAGGGCGTGCGCGTCTTCATGACCAGCCCGCACGGCCGCATGAGCGCCTTCCAGCAGGCGCAGATGTTCAGCCTGCAGGACGAGAACATCCACAACCTCGCCATCGAAGGCGTGTTCGACGACTGCCAGGACATCGTCAAGGCCGTGAGCAACGACCTCGCGTTCAAGCGCAAGTACAAGATCGGCACCGTCAACTCCATCAACTGGGCGCGCCTGCTGGCGCAGGTGGTCTACTACTTCGCCGGCTATGTTCAGGCCACCGAGCGCAACGACCAGAAGGTCAGCTTCACCGTGCCCAGCGGCAACTTCGGCAACGTCTGCGCGGGCCATGTGGCGCGCATGATGGGCCTGCCCATCGCCAAGCTGGTGGTGGCCACCAACGAGAACGACGTGCTCGACGAGTTCTTCCGCACCGGCGTGTACCGCGTGCGCGGCAGTGCCGATACGCACGAGACGTCGAGCCCCTCGATGGACATCAGCAAGGCCAGCAACTTCGAGCGCTTCGTGTTCGACCTGCTGGGCCGCGACGGTGCGCGCACCAAGGCCTTGTTCGGCGACGCGCTGGCCAAGGAGGGACGGTTCGACCTGAGCCGCGATCCGAAGTTTGCCGAGGCCGCTGCGCGCTATGGCTTCGAGAGCGGCAAGAGCACCCATGCCGACCGCCTGGCCACCATCAAGGACAACTTCCAGCGCCACGGCGTGACCATCGACACCCACACCGCCGACGGCGTGAAGGTGGCCCTGGAGCACCACAGCGACCCCGCCGTGCCCATGATCGTGCTGGAGACGGCCCTGCCCATCAAGTTCGCCGAGACCATCGTCGAAGCCCTGGGGCAGCCGCCCGAGCGCCCGGCGAAGTTTGCCGGCATCGAAGACCTGCCCAAGCGCGTGCAGGTGATGCCTGCCGATGTGCGCCAGGTGCAGGCCTATATCGAGCGCCACTGCCAGTGAGGCGCCGCCTGCCCGCCAGGGCAGTCCGCGCCGCTTGTATCGGGGCGCCCTGGGCGTCCCTGTCGCTCCGTGACGGAGCTTGGTGGACCATGGGTGGCATGGCCTTGTGCAGGAGCATGGGATGAAGGTGGTAGGTTTTGCAGGGTTCTCCGGCAGCGGCAAGACCACGCTGGTCGAGCAGCTCATCCCCGAGATGCGGCTGCGCGGACTGCGGGTCTCGGTGGTCAAGCACGCGCACCACAGCTTTGACATCGACCATGTGGGCAAGGACACCTGGCGCCACCGCGAGGCCGGTGCCTTCGAGGTCGTGGCGGCTTCCGACCGGCGCCTGGCGCTGGTGCGCGAGTTCGAGCGGCCGGCCGAGCTCACCGTGCACCACCTGCTGGCCGAGCTGTACCAGGGCGTCGACTGGGTGCTGGTGGAGGGCTTCAAGGACAGCGACCTGCTCAAGGTCGAGGTCTGGCGTGCCCCCGAAGTCGGCCAGGCCCCACGGCCGGTGCGCTACGCCGAGGACGATTTCGTGGCGGCCGTCGCCACCGATGCGCCGGAGCAGCTGCCCGTGCCCACGGGCCTGCCCCTGCTCGACCTGAACAACCCGGCCCAGGTCGTGGACTGGTTGTTGCACTACGCCGAGCGTTTCGAATACGACTGGGATCTGCACCAATGAAGCCCCAAGCCGCCTTCAAGCCCCTCAAAGCCCTGGCCGAGGCCTTGGGCGAACTGCTCGACCGCGCGACCCCGCTGGCCGGCACCGACACCGTCACCACCTTCGAGGCCGACGGCCGGGTGCTGGCCCGGGATGCCGTCTCGTCCCTGCAGGTGCCCCCCAACGACAACAGCTCCATGGATGGCTATGCCGTGCGCAGGGCCGACGTGGCGGCGGCGGGCGTGGTGCTGCCCGTGTCGCAGCGCATTGCCGCCGGCAGCGCGGGCACGCCCCTGCAACCGGGCACGGCCGCGCGCATCTTCACGGGGGCGCCGATTCCCGAGGGCGCCGATGCGGTGCTGATGCAGGAAGACTGCGAAGCCCTGGACGACGGCCGCGTGCGCATCAACCTGGTGCCCAATGCCGGCCAGTGGATACGCCGGGCCGGCGAGGACATCACCCGGGGCGCCGTGGTGCTGTCCGCCGGCACCCGCCTGGCGCCTGCGGAACTGGGCCTGGCCGCGAGCATCGGCCTGCACCAGCTGCAGGTGGCGCGCCGCCCGCGCGTGGCGCTGTTTTCCACCGGCGATGAACTGGTCATGCCCGGAGACGTGCCGCCCGAACAGATGCGCCCGGGTGCCATCTACAACAGCAACCGCTTCTTCCTGCGGGCCATGCTGCTGCGCCTGGGCTGCGAGGTGACCGACCTGGGCATCGTCCCCGACCGGCGCGATGCGACCATCGAGGCGCTGCAGCGTGCCAGCGAAGCCCACGACCTGATCCTGACCAGCGGCGGCGTGTCCGTCGGCGAAGAGGACCACATCAAGCCTGCCGTGGAATCGATGGGAACGCTGGACCTCTGGCAGATCGCCATGAAGCCGGGCAAGCCCTTTGCCTATGGGCGGGTCGGCAATGCCCATTTCATGGGTCTGCCGGGCAACCCGGTGTCGAGCTTTCTGACCTTTGCGCTGCTGGTGCGTCCCTTCCTGCTGCGCCTGCAGGGCGTGCAGGCCGTGGCCCCGCGCGCACTGCCTGCCACGGCCCATTTCACCTGGGCCCGGGCCGACAAGCGCCGCGAGTTCCTGCGCGTGCGCCACAACGCAGCGGGCGGGCTGGACCTGTTCTCCAACCAGAGCTCGGGCGTGCTCACCTCCGCCGCCTGGGGCGATGGCGTGGTCGACAACCCCGCCGGGCAGACCATCGCACCGGGTGATACGGTGCAGTTCATTGCGTTTGCGGAGCTGCTGGGATGAAAGTCACCGTGCGCTACTTCGCCTCCATCCGCGAGGCCATCGGCCAGGGCAGCGAAGCGGTGGAGACCGCTGCCGCGACCCTGGGCGGGCTGCGCGACGAGCTGATCGCGCGCGGCGGCACCCATGCGGCCAGCCTGGCCCGGGGCCGGGCCGTGCGCATGGCGTTGGCCCAGGTGATGAGCACCGAAGACGCCGCCTTGCACGAGGGCGCCGAGGTGGCGTTCTTCCCGCCCGTCACGGGCGGTTGAGCCTGTCGCCGGCTACAGGGTCCGCAGGCGCTGCATCAGGGCCGGCGAGGCCGCCATCATCGGTGCGCGCAGCTCATTGCACACCTCGCCCGTGTGCGCGAGCACGGCCTTGAGCGGGGCGGGGTTGGGCTCGGCAAAGCAGGCCTCGATCCAGGGCTGCAAGGCCTGCCAGATGTGGCGGGCCCCGGGCAGGTCGCCTGCGTGCAGCAGGCCCATCAGTTCCACAAACCGGGGCGTCTGCCAGTGCGCGCTAGCAGAGATGGCGCCGGCACCGCCCAGTGCCAGCGTGTTGAAGATCTGTGCGTCTTCGCCGGTCAGTACCTGCAGGCGGCCATCGGCGATCAGCGCCTGCGTCTTGTTGAGGTTGCCCCCACAGTCCTTGATGGCCTGGATGCGGGGGTGTGCCGCCAATTCCAGCAGGGTCTCGGTGGCGAGCGTGGCGCCCGTGCGGTAGGGAATGTCGTAGAGCACCACGGGCGCCGTGCTGGCGTCGGCGATGGCGCGGAACCAGTGCAGCAGGCCCTGCTGCGAGGGGCGGATGTAGTGCGGCGCGGACACCAGCAGCCCCGCCAGCGGGTAGCGCGCCAGGGCGCTCACCTGGTCCAGCACCTGGCCCTGGTGGTAGCCCGAGACACCCATCACCACGGGCCGGCCCCGGGCGGCCTCGAGCACGGTTTCCAGCACCTGCAGCTGCTCGGCCTTGTCCAGGGCCGCGGCCTCCCCGGTGGAGCCGCAGGCGACGAAGCCCGAGACGCCTTCGTCGCGCAGCCGGGCGGTCAGGGCCGCGAGGGCCGGGTGGTCGACCGCGCCGTCCTTGAATGGCGTGACCAGGGCGATCCAGAGCCCGCTGAAGACGGAGCGGGCGGGGGCGGTTGTCAGGGAGGGCATGCGAAACATCCTTTCAGGGTTCGACCAAGGGAAGAACCGTCCAGAGGAAAGGCGCGCGGAATGCCGGGAAGGGAAAGAGAAAAGAAAGGAAGTCGCTTCTCTGCCAGGTGGTTCCGTCGCTCATCCGGACGGAACCACAGCTCCGGTCAGATGAGCTCTGGTTTTTTGGCTTTGGCCACGTGCTGCACGGCCACCGCGGGTGCGGTGTTCAGGGCCAGGGTGCTGCAGGTGGTCATGGTGCGCAGTATAGCGGCAAGCGCTGCGGGCGTCAGCCGGCCAGTGGCGCGGGCTCGGCAGGGGGCAGCAGTTCGGGGCACTGCCAGACCAGCAGCTCGGCCAGGCGCGTCACGATCCAGGTGGCCTCGGGCACCGAGACGCCGGACTCGCCCGTGCACAGCCCGGCATGGATGCGCCGCAGGATCTCGGCCTCGGAAGGGGCCTGCACGTGGTAGAGCGTCTGCGCATGTTCCACCAGGTGGCCGGCCAGGTCTTCGCACAGCTCGTAGCGGCTGCGCACCACGCTGGCGGGCTCGCGCAGGCGCTGGCGCGCGTCGCTGTACACGGCCATGAAGGAGGGGGGAACGTGGATCTGGTTGTCGTCTTCGTACATGGGGCGAGAAAGCAATAGGGTCAGGCCGTGGCGGGTTGGATGCCGCGCCGTGCGCTGCGAAACCGCTTGCCGTACTCGATCATGGGCTGCTCCACGGCGTAGTACAGGGCCGTGGCCAGCAACAGCGTAGCGACGACGACGACGGCATGTGCGCCGGCGCCAGACCATTTCAGGTGGACGTAGACCACCAACATGACCTTGGCATGCACCAGGTACAGCGAGTACGAGATCTTGCCGATGTAGCGCGACAGCACATCCTGCAGCGGCGGCAGCTTGAGGAACAGCAGGAAGATGCAGCCCAGGCCCACGGCCGCCAGCGGCTGCGGTGCAAGCCCCAGGACCACCTGCCATTGCGACCACAGCACGATCAGCACCAGCGCCACAGGCCACAGGATGCTGCTGGAGATGCGGCGCAGCACCGGCTCGTAGCGGTAGATCACCGTGCCCAGCACGAAGAAGTACAGGTAGCCCACGATGTTCGACTTGATCAAGGCATGCTGCAGCAAGGGCGAAAACTCGATCCCGGCGTTGTGCGCCTGGGCTGTGTACAGGAAGTCGAGCACACCGGTGTTGGCCGTCTTGATCCAGGCGATGGACAGCAGCGTGGACAGCAGCAGCACCACCAGCCAGAAATGCCGCCAGCGCAGGCGGTGGGCGACCAGGGCCAGCACCAGCACGATGGCATACCAGAACAGCTCCACCGTGAGCGTCCAGCCCACGTGCACGCGGTCGAAATACAGGCTGCTGCGCACCGACAGCTGCTGCAGGTTCAGCAGGTTGAGCAGGACATGCGGGTAGCCGTCTGCCAGCAGGGCCCGAAAGCCCGGCTGCAGCACCGCCTCGATCAGCATGATGCCCACCAGCGCAACCCAGTACACCGGGAAGATGCGGAAGAACCGGGCCTTGGCATAGTCGCCCAGGCTGTTGCGCTCGGCGCTCTGGATGATGAGGTAGCCCGAGATCAGGAAGAACAGCTGCACGCCGATGCCGCCACCATCGGGGCCGAACAGCGGCACGGGGATGCCCGAGTACGCGGAGAAGTGGTGCAGCGCCACCGAGAGGATGGCCATGGCGCGCAGGATGTCGATGTTGTTGTCGTGCTCGACCGACGAGAAGCGCTGCGTGATGTCTGAAATTTTCATGAGAAGGCAGATCCGCCCATGGGGGCGGGGGCGCCCCGGGCCGGGGCGTCCATTGCAAGGCCCGGATCAGTCCGGGGTGAACAGGCGCTCGAATTTCGCGCGGTCGGCACTGAGCTCGAAGGTCACCACCTGGCCCATCTTCATGTCCGACAGCCGGCAGGCCGCGAACAGGGTGGTCTTGCCGGCCAGTTCCATGATGTCCAGGTCGATGATCGCATAAGGGTAGGGCACGAAGACCTCGTGCGCAAAGACGTCCTTGGTGCGGTTGCGCGGCGAGGGGTAGAGCTTGTACTTGTCGGTGGTGATGGTTTGTGTAGCCATATCAGGAGGGGGTACAGTTCTCTGGATCCTACAGACAAACATTTCCTTTAGAAAAAAACAGATCCATGGCAAAACCCAAAAGTGAATGGCCCGCCAAGGTACTGGCCTTGGTCCAATCAGGCAACCACCCTGCGGCCGTTGCGCAGATCAAAGTGGCACCCACCGTGTCCGACATCACGCGTTTGCAGGCCCTGGTGGCCAAGCTGCCGCGCTCGCCGGCCATCGTCCAGCTGGAAAAAGTGCTGGAGGAGGAGCGCGCCCTGCTGGCCGCTCCCCGCCTGCACCGCGCACCATGACCTTCCGCAGCCCCTCCAGCGTTTCCATCCAGACGGCGGACTTCGACCTGTCCGCCGAAGTGGCGGCGCTGCGCCATGAAGACCGGCGTGTGGGCGCGGTCTGCGCCTTCGTGGGCACGGTGCGCGACCGCAACGATGGCGACGACGTGGCCTCGCTCGAGCTCGAGCACTACCCGGGCATGACCGAGAAATCCATCGAAGCCATGGTGGAGGTCGCGTTTGCGCGCTTTGACCTCTATGGGGCGCGGGTGATCCACCGTGTGGGCCTGCTGGCACCGCTCGACCAGATCGTGCTGGTGGCCGTGACCAGCGCCCACCGGGGCCAGAGCTTTCAGGCCTGCGAATTCCTCATGGACTACCTCAAGACCCAGGCGCCGTTCTGGAAGAAGGAGGTCACCCCCGCCGGCGCCCGCTGGGTGGACGCACGCGTGAGCGACGATGCGGCCCTGGCCCGCTGGGGGATCACCGCCAGCAACGGCTGAGAATGTAAGCACCGGTAAATTCCGTTCTGCAGGCCGCGAAGGCCCCGGGATGCTTGAAATGCACGCCGAAAGTCCCCATGTGTGACGCAATTCGGAGGACATTTCACCCATGCGTCTCGACAAATTCACCACCAAGTTCCAGGAAGCCCTGGGCGACGCCCAGAGCCTGGCGCTGGGCAGCGACAACGCCTACATCGAGCCCGTGCACGTGCTCGTGGCCATGCTGCGCCAGGAAGACGGCCCGCGCGCGCTGCTGCAGCGTGCCGGCGTCAACGTGCAGGGGCTGCTGGCGGCTGCGGAAGGCGCCGTCAAGCGCCTGCCCACGGTGCACGGCCAGGACCAGGTGCAGGGCGGGCCCGAGCTCGGCCGCGTGCTGCAGGCCACCGAGAAAGAAGCCATCAAGCGCGGTGACCAGTTCATCGCGAGCGAGCTGTTCCTGCTGGCCTTGATCGACAGCAAGGGCGAGGCCGCCACGATTGCCAAGGACAACGGCCTCACGCGCAAGAGCCTGGAGGCGGCCATCGACGCCGTGCGCGGCGGCCAGAAGATGGACAGCGCCGAGGCCGAGGGCCAGCGCGGCGCCCTGGCCAAGTACTGCCTGGACCTGACCGAGCGCGCGCGCATCGGCAAGCTCGACCCCGTGATCGGTCGCGACGACGAAATCCGCCGCGCCATCCAGGTGCTGCAGCGCCGCACCAAGAACAACCCCGTGCTCATCGGCGAGCCCGGCGTGGGCAAGACCGCCATTGTGGAAGGCCTGGCCCAGCGCATCGTGGCCGGCGAGGTGCCCGAGTCGCTCAAGGGCAAGCGCGTGCTCAGCCTGGACATGGCGGCCCTGCTGGCCGGTGCCAAGTACCGCGGCGAGTTCGAGGAGCGCCTGAAGGCCGTGCTCAATGAGCTGGCCAAGGACGAGGGCCAGACCATCGTCTTCATCGACGAGCTGCACACCATGGTGGGCGCAGGCAAGGGCGAGGGCGCCATGGATGCGGGCAACATGCTCAAGCCGGCCCTGGCGCGCGGCGAGCTGCACTGCGTGGGCGCCACCACGCTCGACGAATACCGCAAGTACATCGAGAAGGATGCCGCGCTGGAGCGCCGCTTCCAGAAGATCCTCGTGGGCGAGCCGACGGTGGAGGCGACCATCGCCATCCTGCGCGGCCTGCAGGAAAAATACGAGGTGCACCACGGCGTGGACATCACCGACCCGGCCATCGTGGCCGCGGCCGAGCTCTCGCACCGCTACATCACCGACCGCTTCCTGCCCGACAAGGCCATCGACCTGATCGATGAGGCGGCGTCCAAGATCAAGATCGAGATGGACTCCAAGCCCGAGGTCATGGACCGGCTCGACCGCCGCCTGATCCAGTTGCAGATCGAGCGCGAGGCCGTGCGCCGCGAGAAGGACGAGTCCTCGCTCAAGCGCTTCGGCCTGATCGAGGAAGAGATCGAGCGCCTGCAAAAGGAGATCGCCGACTACGACGAGATCTGGCAGTCTGAGAAGGCCCAGGCCCAGGGCAGCGCGCATGTGCGCGAAGCCATCGACAAGCTCAAGTTCCAGGTCGAGGAGTTCACCCGCAAGGGCGACTTCAACAAGGTGGCCGAGCTGCAGTACGGCAAGCTGCCCGAGCTCGAACGCCAGCTCAAGGAAGCCCAGGCCAAGGAAGACGGCAAGGACGGTGTGGCCAGCGCGCCGCGCCTGCTGCGCACGCAGGTCGGCGCCGAAGAGATCGCCGAGGTGGTGAGCCGCGCCACGGGCATCCCCGTGGCCAAGATGATGCAGGGCGAGAAGGACAAGCTCTTGCAGATGGAAGCCAAGCTGCACGAGCGCGTGGTAGGCCAGGAAGAGGCGATTGCGGCCGTGGCCAATGCCATCCGCCGCTCGCGTTCCGGCCTGTCCGATCCCAACCGCCCCACGGGCTCCTTCCTGTTCCTGGGCCCCACGGGCGTGGGCAAGACCGAGCTGTGCAAGGCGCTGGCGGGCTTTTTGTTCGACAGCGAAGACCACCTGATCCGCATCGACATGAGCGAGTTCATGGAAAAGCATTCCGTGGCCCGCCTGATCGGCGCGCCGCCCGGCTACGTGGGCTATGAAGAAGGCGGTTACCTGACCGAGGCCGTGCGCCGCAAGCCCTACAGCGTGCTGCTGCTCGACGAGGTGGAAAAGGCCCACCCCGATGTGTTCAACGTGCTGCTGCAGGTGCTGGACGATGGCCGCCTGACCGATGGCCAGGGCCGTACCGTGGACTTCAAGAACACGGTGATCGTGATGACCAGCAACATCGGCTCGCACCTGATCCAGGCCATGGTGGGGCAGGACTCGGACGACATCAAGGAAGCGGTCTGGGGGGAACTCAAGAACCATTTCCGGCCCGAATTCTTGAACCGCATCGACGAGACGGTGGTCTTCCATGCGCTGGATGCGAAGAACATCGAGGCCATCGCGCGCATCCAGCTGCAGTTGCTCGAAGCGCGCCTGGCCAAGATGGACCTGCAGCTGCAGATCTCGGGCCCGGCGCTCGAAGAGCTGGCCAAGGTGGGCTTCGATCCGGTGTTCGGTGCCCGTCCGCTCAAGAGGGCCATCCAGCAGCGGATAGAAAATCCGCTGTCCAAGCTGTTGCTGGAGGGCCGGTTCCCGCCCAAGAGCGTGATCCCGGTGACGGTGGACCCGGTGCAGGACCCGGGGGTGTTCCAGTTCGGCGGGGCCACCGAGCCCGCCTGATGCGGAAAGAAAAGGGCGGCCACGGCCGCCCTTCATTGAAAGGAAAGGTGTCGTTTGAACGATCTTGTTTCGGGTTTGGTGCGCTTTGCGCTGCGTGCCCTGGTGCTGGCCATGGGGCTGGTGGTGTTCCTGAGCCTGCTGGCGGCGGCCGCTGTGCTGGGCCTGGTGTGGGCCCTGCGCGCTGTCTGGGCCCGGCTCACGGGCCGGCCCATGAGCCCCTGGGTCATGCGGATCGATCCACGCACGGGATTCAACGCCGCCATGCGCTCCCGGGCGCAATGGGGGAGCGCACGCCAGCACGATGGCGCTGCCGAGCCGGCCGCGCCATCGCGGCGCGGCGGGGTGCTGCCCGGGGCCGTCGAGGTGACCGACGTGGAGCCGCGCGAGCTGCGCTGAGGATGCCTGCAAGAGGGCTCGGCATGCCCCTCTAGAGGTGCCGGCATGGACCTTTTGCGGGAATCGGGCGCTCTATCATGCGTGCCATGACTCCTGCCGATATCCACGCCCTTTTCGAAACCCAGCGGCAGGCCAGCCGCACGCAGGTCGAGGTACCGCTGCTCGTACGCCGTGAGCGCCTGCTGCGCATGCGCAAGCTGCTCGATGAGAACGGCGCCGTGCTGGCGGCAGCCGTGCAGGCCGATTTCGGCATGCGCTCGCCCCGGCTCACCGAGGTGGCTGATTTCTTCGTGCTGCGCACCTTGCTGTCGCACACCCTCTCGCACCTGTCGCGCTGGATGAAGCCACAGAAGGTGCGCACGCCGATCTACCTGCAACCGGCCAGCGCCCACATCCAGCGCCAGCCCCTGGGCGTGGTGGGCGTGGTCTCGCCCTGGAACTACCCGGTTCAGCTGGCCCTGGCGCCGGCCATCACGGCGCTGGCTGCGGGCAACCGCGTGATGCTCAAACCCAGCGAACTCACGCCCCACACCTCGGCCCAACTGGCGTTGCTGGTGGCACAGTTCTTTGCACCCGACGAGTTCTGCGTGGTGCAGGGCGATGCCAATCTGGCTGCCCTGTTTGCCTCGCTGCCGTTCGACCACCTGGTGTTCACGGGCTCGACGCCCGTGGGCCGCAAGGTGGCCTTGGCGGCCGCGCAGAACCTCACGCCCACCACGCTGGAACTGGGCGGCAAGTCGCCCTGCATCATCGACGGCCATTGCGACATGCAGGATGCGGCGCTCAAGATCGCCCATGGCAAGCTGCTCAATGCCGGGCAGACCTGCATCGCGCCCGACTATGTGCTGGTGCCGCGCGGGCGCGAGACCGAGTTCGCCAACGCCTACCGCGCAGCCGTGGCGCGCCTGTTCCCCACCATCGAGGGCAACCCGGACTACGCCTCCATCATCACGCCGCGCCACCACGCGCGGCTGCGCACCATGCTGCAGCAGGCGCAGACACAGGGCGCCGAGGTGCAGCCCATCGACCCCACGGCGGGCAAGCCCGCGGTGAACACCGTGGGCACGCTGGGTGACGGTGTGAGCCGCCAGATGCTGCCCACGCTGGTGTTCGGCGTCACCTCGGACATGCAGATCATGCAGGAGGAGATCTTCGGGCCGGTGCTGCCGGTGATCTCGTACGAGCGCCTGGACGATGCCGTGGCCCACATCAATGCGGGCCCGCGTCCGCTGGCGCTGTACTGGTTCGGCCAGAGCGAGGCGGTGCGCGACGATGTGCTGCGCCGCACCGTGAGCGGTGGCGTCACCGTCAATGACACCCTCATGCACATCGCGCACGACAACCTGCCCTTTGGCGGCGTGGGCGACAGTGGCTGGGGCGCCTACCATGGGGAGCAGGGCTTTCTGCGCTTTTGCCACCAGAAGTCGGTGCTGGTGCAGTCGCGCTGGGCCATGGGCTCGCTGTTCTATCCGCCCTACGGGGCGCGTTTCGACCAGGTCATGGGGCTTCTTCGCCGTTGGCTGTTGTAGCCAGGGCATCGGGTGGCGCGGGCACCGTGCCGCTGATCAGTTGCACGATGGCGTCGCGCAGCTGCCCGGTGGACACCGGCTTGTGCAGCAGCAGGGCCGAGGTGGTCTGCGCGTCGCGCAGGCGCTGGGGCGAGGTGTCGCCGGTCATGATGATGGCCGGCACCGGCACGCCCAGGTAGGCGCGCAGGGCCTGCAGCACCTGCTTGCCGGTTTCTTCGTGGCGCAGGCGGAAGTCGGTGATGATCAGGTCGGGCGTGCTGTCCTCGATGTGCTCGAGCGCATCCGCACTGGATTCGGCCGTGGTGCACAGGCAGCCCCAGCTTTGCAGCAGGGCCTGCATGCCCAGGCGCACCGATTCGTCGTCGTCGATGGCCAGCACATGCAGGCCCGTGAGATCGAAATGGTTGAAGGAGGGTGGCGCTTCGTCCTCCAGCGCCCCCTGCCAGGCGTCGAGCCAGAGCCGGAACACCGAGCCCTTGCCGGGGCGCGAGTTGAGCTCCACCGCCGTGCCCATCTCGCGCACCAGGCGCCGCACGATGGCCAGGCCCAGGCCCAGGCCCTTGCGGCGGTCGCGCTCGGGGTTGCCCAGCTGGTGGAACTCCTTGAACACGTTGTCCCACTGGCTGCGCGGGATGCCGGCACCGGTGTCCCAGACTTCCAGGGCAATGCGCCGGCCCCGGCGGCGGCAGGCGATGAGCACGCCGCCGCGTGGCGTGTAGCGCAAGGCGTTGGAGATGAAGTTGTGCATGACCAGCATCACCAGGGAGCGGTCGGCATAGGCGGCGGTCGAGGTCTCGTGCGTGCGGTAGACCAGGCCTGCGTTGTCGGCCTGCACGCCGAACTCCTGCTCCAGGGCCGTGAGCAGGGGCTGCACGGCGAAGGCAGAGGGCCGCACCTTCACGACGCCGGCTTCCAGCCGCGAATAGTCGAGCAGCGTGGTGAGCATTTCCACGGCCGCGCTGGATGCCGCCTGGGCATGGCCCAGCACGGTGATCTGGTGCGGGCTCATGGGGCTGCGCTGCAGGGTTTCCAGGAACAGGCCCATGGCATGCAGTGGCTGGCGCAGGTCGTGACTGGCGGCGGCGAGAAAGCGCGATTTGTCGCGGTCGGCGCGTTCGGCTTCTTCCTGCGCGGCCAGGGCGCGCTGCGATTCGGCGCGCAGTTCGGCCACCAGGCGTTCATTCTCGAGCTTGAGGGCGATGCTGCGGCGCGTGGCCGTGTCGCCCGTGCTGGCCTGCAGGCCGGTGAGCGCGTAGTACACCAGCACCAGGAACAGGGCGGGCCACATGGCGGGGCCGCCGCTCATGGCCACGGCGGCGAAGATGCCCCCCACGGCACAGGTGAGGTAGGTGATGTAGGCCCGGTACAACGGGGCCCCGAGGCCGAGCGCGCCGGAGGAGACGGTGCTGACGATGCCGATGGCGTAGATGACGCTCTCGGGCGTGCCCCAGTACAGCACCACGAAGCCCAGGCTGCCCCAGCTCAGGCCCATGGCGGCCATGCAGGCCATGAGCTTGCGCGCCGAGTGCAGCACCGGGTCGCGCTGCGGCGCCATGCCGCGCAGCGTGGCATACACCCCGATGACCACCAGCGCGTGCGAGACCAGCCAGATGCTCACCACCTGGGTGTCGGCCACGCGCGCCATCACCCACAGCGTGCCCAGGGCCGTGGCCAGGGACGCCAGCAAGGTCATCGGGAAGTTCTGCCGCAGCAGGGTGACCTGCTCGCGCAGGACCTCATCGTGCTCCCAGCGTCTGCGCGCCCAGGGCCAGCGGGGAATCAGTGGCAGGGCTTCAGACAAGGTCATGGAGCGGCGGCATGGACAGGCCCAGGCGCTGGGCCGCCAGCAGCGCGGCGCTGCGGCTGTTCACGCCCAGCTGCGCAAAGATGGCCGCCACATGCACGCGCACCGTGTTCTCGCTCAGGCCCAGGTTGCGCGCAATGACCTTGTTGGGCTTGCCGGTGCACAGCAGCGACAGCACTTCGAGCTGGCGCGCCGTCAGGCTGGGCGCAGAGGGTGCCCGCTGCGTGGCAGCATTGCCGCTGTTCGCTGGAAAACAGGGTTCGCCCGAGAGGGAGACGCTGATCGCCTCCAGAATGTCTTCTCCGCTGGCCGATTTGGGCAGGAAACCATCGGCACCGCGTGAGCGGGCTTCGTGGATGGCATCGGGTGCAATGCTGGCAGATACCAGCACGATGCGTGCATTTGGATAATTTTGGCGCAAAAGGCGCAGGCCATCGAGGCCGCTCATGCCCGGCAGCTGGATGTCCAGCAGCACCAGGTCCACCGGGGCCGGGGGCAGCGCGCAGGCTTCGGCAATGGAGCCGGCTTCGGCAATCGAACCCACGGAGGGGTGGTCCTGGACGATCAGGCGCAGCCCGGTACGGAACAAGGTGTGGTCGTCAATGAGCAACAGGCTGGCAGGCATGCCGTGAGTATTGCGCACAACACCGCGCGAGGGAACTGGCGCGAACTAGTCCATTTGTGCGATGGACGCAGGGGCAGGCCGTTTTTAGACTTTCCTCCATGCAGTGACCCTGGTACCTTACCGAACCAGCGTACTGTGGCGGTTGGCACAGACCAACCTTTTTCCAACGACCAGGGGAACACAACATGGCTGCCAGCGCTCTTTCGAACCCAATGCCTCCATCGCCCGAGCACAAGCCTTCCGCCGGCGTGGGGGTGGGCGGCAATTGCATTGCACAGATCGTGCATGACAACTGCCCGGACCTGCTGGCATCGGCGGGCGTGATCATTGAACACCTGGACGCGCAGGCGGGCAACTGGCAGTTTTCCATCGACAACGGCCTGACCTGGCGCAGCGCCCGCACCGACCTCATCAACCGCCCGGGCTGCATGGGCCTGGCGCTGGATCGCGATGCGCGCCTGCGCGTGCTGCCCTTCAGCGGCCACCGGGTGAGCGGCGTGCGCATCGTGTTCCACACCGTGCAGCGCAGCCACGGCCAGGGCAGCGGCAGCTACCGGGCCTACGCCCCCGACGAGCGGGATGGGGGCTCGCGCAGCGTCACGCTGGTGGTGGGCCTGAATGCGGTCAATGGCATGCCGCCGGAGGTGAAGGTCCCGCGTCCGCGCAACAAGCGCGCGCTGGCCCAGTCGGCCCGCGAGCGTGCCGAGGGTGGGCTCGGAGGCCCGCTGGCCGTGGCCTGACAAGGCTTTTCGAAGCGCATTTTCGGGGCCTGACCGCAGGGGTCTGCGGGCCCGGGTACCCTACCGGCGCAGGGTGAAAAACGGTTTGCGGCGACAATGCCGGTCCTTTCGTTTTTTCACACCCTGTTTTCGTTCGGTTTTTTCATGTCCAGTATCCAGGTTCGTCCCGCTACGCTTCGCGATGCCAAAGCCATCGCCCAGATCCACACCGCCTCTGCCCAGGCGGCCTACAAGGGGCTGGTGCCAGACGAGCAATTGAAGTCCATGTCCTCCGTCGACAAGCGCCAGGCCTACTGGCGCGAAGCCATCGAATATTGCGAGCCCCAGGTGCAGGTGGCCATCGATGGCGAGAAGATCGTCGGTTTTGTCGGCTACGACCGCTCGCGCGATGAGAAGTCCCGCCCCACCACGGGCGAAATCTGGGCCATCTATGCGGCCCCCACCCACTGGAACCAAGGCGTCGGCCTGGCCCTGTGGGATGCGGCCCGTGACGGCCTCCAGGAAGAAGGCTGCACCAATGTCACCGCCTGGGTGCCGCTGCGCAATGAGCGCGCCCTGCGCTTCCATGAGCTCGCAGGCTTCAAGCAGGAGCTCTCGACCGCCAAGACCAATGTGATCGGCGGCGTCAAGATCGAGGAAGTGCGCCTGAAGCGCCCGATCACCAACTGATCCCACCCATGATCGCGTGGAACCACCTGGGCCAGGCCCACAGTGCCCGGTGGCGCTCCGAGAGCGGCGCCCCGGCCCCGCGCCGGGTGGTGACCGCCGACGACACCCTGTCTGCCGACACCGCCTACCGCCTGGCCTGCGAGGGCACGGGCCTGCTCTGGCAAGGCGACTTCCAGAACGCCCGCATGCTGCTGCAGGCGCTGATGCGCCGCGTGGAGCGCAAACCGCGCAAGGCGGCGGCCAAGGCGGCCGAGAAGGCCGCTGCGGCCACGCCGGCGCAGCTGTTCCACCTGCACCGGCAGGCGCAGGCGCAGCGGGCCCGGGTGCTCTCGTCGATCCTGATTCCCCTGGAGGGGGATTACGGCATCGACCTGCGCCGCGCGCCGGATTGGCGCCAGGCCTGTACCGAGGCCTGGGGGCCTGCCGACGGCGAGGCCTCGGTGGCCACGCTGCGCGAGCTGCTGGGACTGGTGGGGGCCTTCGAATGGCGCAAGAAGGGCGTGGACGTGCCCGCGCTCGGCGCAGGGGCGCACAACCGCATCCACCCGCACTACGGCGTGTTCTCGCCCGTGCGCGGCGAGTATGTGGACCTGGTGGCCGACACCTCGCTGCCTTCGACCACGCTGGCGTTCGACATCGGCGTGGGCACGGGCGTACTGTCCGCGGTGCTGGTGCGCCGAGGCGTGCAGCGTGTGGTCGCCACCGACCAGGACCCGCGTGCCATGGCCTGCGCGCGCGACAACCTCAAGCGCCTGGGCGTGCTGGGCCAGGTGGAGCTGCTGCAGGCCGACCTGTTTCCACCCGGGCGCGCGCCGCTGGTGGTGTGCAACCCCCCGTGGGTGCCGGCACGCCCGAGTTCCCCCATCGAGCACGCCGTGTACGACGAAGGCAGCCGCATGCTGCGCGGCTTTCTGGCGGGCCTGGCGGCCCACCTGGAGCCGGGCGGCGAGGGCTGGCTGATCCTGTCGGACCTGGCCGAGCACCTGGAGCTGCGTCCGCGCGAGCAACTGCTGGCCTGGATCGCCGAGGGGGGCCTGCGGGTGCTGGGCCGACATGACATGAAGCCGCGCCATGCCAAGGCCATGGAGGCCGGAGATGCCCTGCACGCTGCGCGCATGGCCGAGGTCACCTCGCTCTGGCGCCTGGCCGCCATCGGCTGAGGGCGCCGGGCCTGGGGCTCAGGACACGGTGTCTGCCGCGTCCCGGGGCAGCAGTTGCTCCATGCGGTCGCGGATGGTCTGGGCGCGCTCGGGCCCGGCCATCTGGGCCACTTCCTCCAGCAAGGCTTCGCCCACATCGAGCATGCTGGCGCGGTCGCGCGCACTGCGCAGTGCCTCGTGGAACTGCCGGGCCAGGGCCGGGTCGCGGCGGGCGAACATGCGCTCGCAGATATCGAACAGGTACATGCGGGTGCCGGCCAGCGAACGCAGTGCGTCGCTGGGGTCTTGCGGCTGGCTGGCGGCCAGCGGCGCCTGGGGTGCCGCTGGTGCGGCGCTGGGCAGGGCTGCCGGCGCCGGGGCGGCCGCAGCCGGTGCATCGGGCAGCACGGCCGGGCCGGTGAGGTAGCCCTGGCGCATGAGGTTGTCCACGATCTGCGCGCCGATGCCGTTGTACATGGCCTGCAGGTCCGACAGCGACTTGCCGTCGGCCAGCAGCAGCAGTGAGCGCTCACGCAGGCTCAGCGTGCGGACGCCGGGGGAAAGTTCCAGGCGGGCTTTGTCGGTTTTTTGGAGCAGCATGGTGAAGGCGCAGGCGGGCTGGCGGGCACGGGACGGAGCGCCTGCCATTGCAGCACCGGGGTGTGACGCTGTGATGACCCTCTTGCAGGACAATACCGGGTTGCCCCTGCGAGGGGCCTGTGTGATTTCTGCCGAGCGATGACCCTGCTGCTGGCCCCGATGGAGGGGCTTCTTGATTTTGTGCTGCGCGACGTGCTCACCCGGGTGGGTGGGGTGGACCGCTGCGTGTCCGAATTCATCCGCATCACCGGGACGCTGCTGCCGGACAAGGTGTTTCTGCGCTACATCCCCGAGCTGCGCAACGGCAGCCGCACGCTGGCTGGGGTACCGGTGCGCGCCCAGCTGCTGGGCTCCGACCCCGTGAGCATGGCCGAGAACGCGGCGCGCCTGGCTGCGCTGGGGCCGGAGGGGATCGACCTGAACTTCGGCTGCCCGGCCAAGGTGGTGAACCGCCATGGCGGCGGTGCGGCCCTGCTGCAGGAGCCCGAGCGCATTGCCACGGTGGTGGCGGCCGTGCGGCGTGCCGTGCCGGCGCACCTGCCGGTCTCGGCCAAGATGCGCCTGGGATTCAATGACACGGGGCTGATGCGTGAATGCGCGCAGGCCATGGAGGCGGGCGGCGCCTGTGAACTGGTGGTGCATGCCCGCACCAAGGCCGATGGCTACCGGCCGCCTGCGTACTGGGAGCAGATCCCGGCCATCCGCGCGGCGGTGGCGTTGCCCGTGGTGGCCAATGGCGAGATCTGGACGGTGGCCGATGCGCTGCGCTGCCGCGAGGTGTCGGGTTGCGATGCCCTGATGCTGGGGCGGGGCATGGTGGCCGATCCAGGCCTTGCACGGGCCATCCGGACGGCGGACGCGGGGCGGCCGGGCTCGGACCCTGTGCAATGGTCCGATCTCTTGCCCCATATCGCGGCCTTTTGGCAACTGGTCTGCGATGACCTGGAGCCGCGCCAACGCGCCGGCCGCCTCAAGCAGTGGCTGAACCTGATGCGCCGGCGTTTCCCCGAGGGCGAGGCCGCCTACCAGCATGTGCGCACCATGACGGACCAACGGGCCATCAGTACCTGGGTGGCGGCCCTGCAGGAGGGCCAGGCCACTAAAGCAGATGGTCCGGTGCCAGCGGGCCAATCAACTGCAGCAACAGCCTGAGCGGTGCACTGGCATCGGGCTCGGTGGTGCTGTCCGGCAGGCCGCTGCCCTGGGGTGCATGCCACAGCAGCCAGTTGCCCGGTTGCTGCAGTTCCACGCGCCAGGCCAACTCGCCCAGGGCGGGTTCCAGCCGGGTGGTGATGCGGCGCGCCAGGTCGGTGCTGCGGATCAGCAGGGCGATCTCGGTGTTCTGCTTTTGCGAGCGCATGTCCAGGTTCATGGAGCCAATGGCGACCAGGCGGCCGTCCATCACCAGCACCTTGGAATGCAGCATGGCGCGCGAGCCGCCCACGGAGCCGGTGGGCGAGTTGTCACTGCCCCCCGAAGAGCCGCCGGGCAGGCCCAGGGCCGTGCCCAGGCCGGTGAGTTCGCTGCGCATTTCGTAGATCTCGACCCCCATGGCCAGCAGGTCGGGCCGGTGCCGGGCATAGCCGGCATGGGCAATCGGGGCGTCGTTGGAGGCCAGCGAGTTGGTGAGCACCCGCACGCGAACACCGCGTTCGCGCGCCTGGGCAAAGGCCCGCTTCATGTCGGGGCCGGGCACGAAGTAGGGCGACACGATGAGCAGCTCGCGCCGGGCCTGGGCCATCAGGTGCAGCAGGCCGTCGACCACGGTGTCGCCACTGCCGCTGTCGTCCAGGTCCGTGGAGGGGAGGACCGTGCGGGGGGAGGGGGCTGCCGGGGCCGGCACGCCCGGTGCGATGCGTGCCGCCTGCCGGGCGTTGGACTGCGGTGGGGCGCTTGCGCCGGGCGGGTCGGAAGGGCCGGTGAGCGCGGGTGCTCCTTCGGCAGGGATCTTGGCGGGCTGGTCCACCAGCACCACGGCGGGGGCCCAGACGAAGGCGGCGCTGTCCAGGTCCATGGGCTGGTAGTCCCAGATGCGGCTGCGCTGGGCGGCCGTGCGGTCGGCCGCTTCCTGGCCCGGGGGCGGCCCGTCAGCGGGCGCCTGCGGTTCGCCGAGCGCTACCTTGCGCTCCTGCTCGGCGGCGTCGGCCGCTTCGTACTGGCTGCGCATGGTGTCGAGCTCTTCGCGCGTGACCAGCGATTGCACGGGGTAGGCGCGCTGGTTGTTCCAGTAGTGGTCGAAGCTGCGCGACAGGTCCTGCACGATGGGGCCGGCGGCGAGCACGTCCAGATCGACGAAGTTGCCGGCGTCGGCGGTGCCGAAGTACGCGTCGCCCAGGTTGCGCCCGCCGGTGACGCCCATGGCGTTGTCGGCGATGAAGAGCTTGTTGTGCATGCGCTGCTGGGCCCGCGAGAAATCGGTGAGGGCACCGAACATGCGGCCCAGCGTGGAGCTGCGCGCGCCGGTCAGCGGGTTGAACATGCGCATCTCGATGTTGGGCACAAAGGCCAGGCGCATGACCTGCGCATCGCGCCCGGCGCTGTGGAAGTCGTCGAGCAGCACCCGCACCCGCACCCCGCGCCCGGCGGCAGACACCACGCTCTTGAGCAGGCGCTCGGTGCTGGCGTCGGCATGGATGGCGTAGTACTGCAGGTCCAGCGTCTTCTGCGCGGCCTCCACCAGCGCCAGGCGGCTGCTGTAGGCCGCCTGGGGACCACCCAGCAGCAGAAAGCCGGAGGGTGCCCGGGCGCCTGCGGCCTGGCGGTGGGTCTCCACCAATTGCCCCAGCGGCGTGCCGGCAGGTGAGGCGAGGGCGGTGGATTCGGGCCGGGCCACATCCTGGGGCAGGCCCGCACACCCGGTGAACAGCGCCACGGCGAGCACGGTGACCAGGGCCATCCAGCCGTGGCGGGCGGTGGCGGCGAGGTCTTTGGCGGCAGTGGAGGCAGGCATGGGGCGGGTCAAGCGTCTGGACACTGCGCAAGGTATAGCCTGCCGCCCCGGCGCGCGCTGTCGGACGGCGCGCCGAAACGTAACGCCGTGTGAACGGCGTCACCATCCGGCCGCTTACCAGCTGACTTCGCGGTCCGGTGTGGCGCTGATCTTGTGGATGGAGAGGTCGGCGCCGTCGAATTCCTCTTCCTGCGATAGCCGCAGGCCCACGGTGGCCTTGAGGGCTGCGTAGACGACGAAGCCGCCCAGCGCGGCCCAGACGACGCCCAGGGTGGTGCCGATCAGCTGCGCCGAGAAAGCCACCCCGCCCAGGCCGCCCAGGGCCTTGCTGCCGAAAATACCGGCGGCCAGGCCGCCCCAGGTGCCGCACAGGCCGTGCAAGGGCCAGACGCCCAGCACGTCATCGATCTTCCACTTGTTCTGGGTCAGCGTGAACAGCAGCACGAAGATGGTGCCCGCAATGGCGCCCGTGACCAGGGCGCCCAGCGGGTGCATGAGGTCGGAGCCCGCGCACACGGCCACCAGGCCCGCCAGGGGGCCGTTGTGCACGAAGCCCGGGTCGTTCTTGCCCAGCACCAGGGCGGCCAAGGTGCCGCCGACCATGGCCATCAGCGAGTTGACGGCGACCAGGCCCGAGAGCTTGTCCACGGTTTGCGCGCTCATCACATTGAAGCCGAACCAGCCCACCACCAGGATCCACGCTCCCAGGGCCAGGAACGGGATGTTCGAGGGCGGGTGGGCCGAGATGGCACCGTCCTTGCGGTAGCGGTTGGCGCGCGAACCGAGCAGTACCACGGCGGGCAGGGCGATCCAGCCGCCCACCGCATGCACCACGACCGAGCCGGCAAAGTCATGGAACTCCTCGCCCGTGAGCGACTTGATCCAGGCCTGCACCCCGAAATGCTGGTTCCAGGCAATGCCCTCGAAGAAGGGGTAGACAAAGCCCACGATGATGGCCGTGGCGATCAGCTGCGGCCAGAACTTGGCGCGCTCGGCAATGCCCCCGGAAATGATGGCCGGAATGGCTGCCGCGAAGGTCAGCAGAAAGAAGAACTTGACCAGCGAGTAGCCGCTTTGCTGCACCAGGGTGTCGGCGCCCACAAAGAAATGCGTGCCATAGGCCACGCTGTAGCCCACGGCGAAGTACACCACCGTGGACACGGAGAAGTCCACGAGGATCTTGACCAGGGCATTCACCTGGTTCTTCTTGCGGACCGTGCCCAGCTCCAGAAAGGCGAACCCGGCATGCATGGCCAGCACCATGATTGCCCCGAGCAGAATGAACAAGGCGTCCGTGCCCTGTTTGAGTGCTTCCATACCATCTCCACGCGATTGTTTGATCTGTTTTGGTGCGTTTCACTGCGTTCCGCAATGAGTGCACCAATTTCAAGCAAAAAATGCGCCAGCATGTGGCATGGCTCACCGAGGTGGTGCTGTGCTGTTTTGGTGCGTTGCTCCGGCGGTCGGTTGCGGAGCAGGATGGACGGGGGTCAGAAGCGATCGCGCCCCTGTACCCGCGCCACGATGCGCAGATCGGGCCCGATCCGCTCCACGGAGGTGTATTCCAGGTCGGTCCCTTGTGCCAGGTTCTGCAGCGGGGCTGTCTGGGCGATGCCCAGGCCTGGTCCGAGCAGCCGAGGGGCTTGGTAGACCAGCATTTCGTCTACCAGCCCTTCGCGCAGGAAGGAGCCGTTGAGTTTGTGGCCCGCCTCCACATGCAGCTCATTGACGCTGCGCTGGCCCAGGTCCTTGAGCATGGCGCCCAGGTCCACCTTGCCTTGGGGATTGGACAGGCGGATCACCGTGGCGCCTTGGCCCTCCAGGGCCGCTTTTTTCGCTGCATCATCGCTCGCGGTGTAGATGAGGCAGGTGCGACCCGGGATGGAGAAGAAACGCGCCTGCAGCGGGGTCTGCAGCTGGCTGTCCACAACCACCAGGTGGGGCTGGCGGGGTGTGGCCACCTCGCGCACGTCCAGCCGTGGGTCGTCATCGAGCACGGTGCCGATGCCCGTGAGCACGGCGCAGGCACGGGCGCGCCAGGCATGGCCATCGGCCCGGGCCGCGGGCGAGGTGATCCACTGGCTCTGCCCGTTGGCAAGCGCCGTGGTGCCGTCCAGCGAGGCCGCGGTCTTCAGGCGCACCCAGGGCGTGCCGCGCACCATGCGGCTGAAGAAGCCGATGTTGAGCTCGCGCGAGCCTTCTGCCCCCGGGCCCACGACCACCTCCACCCCCGCAGCGCGCAGGCGCGCAAAGCCCTGGCCCGCGACCAGGGGGTTGGGGTCGGCCAGCGAGGCCACCACCTTGCCGATGCCGGCGCCGATCAGCGCATCGCAGCAGGGCCCCGTGCGGCCCTGGTGCGAGCAAGGCTCCAGCGTGACGTAGGCCGTTGCACCTTGCAAGGAATTGCCCCGGGCGGCCGCATCGCGCAGGGCCATGACCTCGGCATGCGGCCCGCCGGCCTGCTGGGTGAACCCCTGGCCCAGCACCACCTGGCCATCCGGGCTGGTGATCACGCAGCCGACGCGCGGATTGGGATTGGAAAGAAAAAGCGCCTGAGTGGCTAGCTCAAGCGCTTTCGTGGTGTGCTGTTGTTCCGAAGAGGTCGCCATGGTGGCGTGCATGCTAGCGCATGCGGGGCTGTTCGGAGGGCGTCGGGGTCACTTGTTCCAGCATTCGGCCACGGTGAGTGAGGCGGGGGTAAAGGTTCCCGCCGCCATGCCGCGGGTGCCGGTATTGGTCAACGTCAGGTCGCCGCATTTGTCGGTGGCTTGCGCTGTTCCCGTATCACGTGTGGCTGTCAACGTGAATGTGCTTGCCGTGGAGTTCGTAACAGAAATGGTATAGCGCTTGACGTTGTCATTGAGCCAACTCAGGCTGGGAGGGAGGGGGGCGGCTGCCGTCACGATAGGGTAGGTCCCCGTCGCAGTGGCTGCACGCTCCATGTACTGGGCTGCCTGCAGCAGCCCTGCTCGCGCATCGGCACGGTGCCCGCGCCGGATGTACTCGTTGTAGCTGGGCAGCGCAATCGCCGTGAGAATCCCGACGATCGCCACCACCGTCATCAGCTCGATGAGGGTGAAGCCCCGTTGTCGCGTGGATGTGTTGCGGTTCATTCTGTGCATCGTACAGTCCTTCCGCCCCATTTAGCGGATCTGGCGCCAGCTCGGACGCATGGATTCCTCGGGTGGACCCGCAAGCCTTTCGCCGCCTGGGCTGCCGCCTCCACCGCCGCCTGCACCGCCGCTGGTGCCTTTGGCATTAACGTCGATATTTTCGAACTTGTCCTTTTTGATGATGCTGTGCGGTCCCTTTGCCACTTGAGCCCTGGAGACTGCCTGGTCGGCCGCAGTGTACTTCTTGTCGCCGTTCATATCCACGATCTGGAACGAGGGGCGCTTTCCGTCCATGATGTTGACGAAGGTGCGGTACTGGCGCTCTGCATCCACGGAGGTCGAGTCGCAGCTTTCGACGTTGGGATCCACATTGGAGCCCTTGGCGGGTACCTGCGACCACACCGTCAGCAGGTTGGTGGCGTCGTAGAACTCCAGGGGCTTGAGCAGGCGCTCGCCCACGGCAGGCAGGTCCATGTACCAGCCGTTGTAGTTGCCCCAGGTCTCCAGCTTCAGTTCATCCACGATGTCGACCGTTGCATAGTCGCCACTGACATCGGTGAATTTCTGCTGCGCCAGCTTGGCTGTCGCGATGCCCGTGCCCAGGGCGGCAGGGGCGGGTACGCAGTCGGCGCCATTGGGGCAGCTTCCACCGCCGGGGTGGACCTGCAGGCGCTTGCTTGCTCCGGTGCCGACATAGCGGTACCGGGTGTTGTCCAGCACCGAGTACAGGGACTGCACGTCGACGTTCGATGGGTCGGTGACGTCCACGTTGCGGCCCGTGCCAAAGGCAACCATCATGCCGCCCACGCGCGAAGTCGTCGCTGTAGGGCCGCTGCCGGTTTTCTTGTTGCGGTCGTTGGCACGCACGGTCGGAGCGGTGGAGATCGGCTGGATCTTGGTGCGCGAGGCATTGCCCAGCGCAGCCGGTCCCTGTGCTGTGAACAGCGGGCTACCGCCAAAGGCGACTTTCCAATCGCCGGGGGTGGCGCTGGTCAGGTCGAACTTCCACATATTGCCCAGGTTGTCGCCAGCGTACACCACGTCGATGCGACCGTCGTCATCCAGGTCCACCACGCGTGGCGCGCCCAACCCGTTGTCGTTGGCGTTGCCGGTACCCGCTGCCTGGGTCGTGGTGGGAATGCGCACCAACTCGCGTGCCCCATCCAGGTACTGGATCAGCAGCACCGGACGCTGGTTGGTGCTGTTGTAGCCATTGCCCAGCACCACCGCCCAGCGGTTGTTGTTCATGCGCGTGATCTGCGTGGTGCGCATGCCGTCTGTGTCGCTGCGGACCGGCCGAGAGGTGATGTGGCCGATGTCCTTGTCTTCTTCGACGACCTTTTCGCACATTGTTTTTTCAGCCCCGGTCATGGAGCCGCACACAGGCGCGGCTTCGGTGGAGCCGCGTGTGCGGTCGAGCTTGACCAGAGTCTGTGCATTGCCTTCGGAAAAACCGGGTACTCCGGACGGAGAGGCAGTAGCCGTGGGATTGGTGACATCCAGGGCGAAGTAACCCTTGCCCCCTTGGCCCAAGGTACCGACCAGGTAAGTGCGCCAATCGGGGACAAAGGCGGCATAGGACGGGTCGGACGGATCTTGTACGCCGCCGTTGGCATCGATGTCCCCGGTCATCGGCGAGCCATCGACAAAATAACGGTGCTTGTTGTTGTACTGCGGGTCGGTCAACAGGGTCAGGTTGGGAATCACGCCCCGGGGGACATAGGCCAGTCTCTCCTGGCCGTCGACGGCCGAGAAGCCATGCAGCATGCCATCGTTGCCGCCCACATAAAGCATGGCCGTGCGTGATTTCTCGCTGCGCACGAAATTCGCATAGCCTTTGAGCAGTGAATCCCCTGCTGGTGGGCCGGCGTACCACACATCGGAATTGATGATGTCGCCCTGACGGCTTGCGCGTTCGCGGTAAGGTTTGGCGGTGGTGTATCCGGTGTCGTCGGAGCCTTCCTTGCCGCGCTCACCGCGAATGTATTCAAGTCGGTCCTGGCCTTTGGCGGCGCCCTCGTCGGTGCCGCTGACGTTCTTTTGCAGCCAGACCTTTTGTGCCGTGCTGAGGTTGGCCTCGTCGGATGCCCACTTGAAAGGCACGCCGCCCCGGTACTTGCTGACGTCCCATTTGTCGCTCCAGGTCAGCACAAGGCGCGAGCCGATTGCGGCCAGGGCATCCAGCTTGTCTGCGGTGTTCTTGCCGGACCATCCGGGATCGCTGATGGTCGTGCCGTCGGTCTTCACCCGTTCGGCGGTCACGAAGCCCTTCCAACCGTTGGTGGGCTCATAGGCTGCCGTGTACTTGCCCACTTCACTGCGCGAGACGTTGGAGCCGCTGGTGGCGCTGGCGCTCAGGTCGGGGTCGGTGGCAGTGTTGATCTGGCCGAAGATTTCACGGAAGGCCTTTTCCAGGTCTTCGCCCTTGGTCACGGCGTAGAAGCGGCCTCGGCCGTTCAGGGCCGCATGCCACAGGTCCAGCGAGCGCTTGTTCTCGTTGTCCATGGTGGGCCAGGTCTTGGTGCCCGTCACGAAATCGCGGAAGCTGCCGTCGTATCCGAAGGGCGTTTTTTCCGTGGGGCCGATGATGTCGGCAGCGCCAGGCCAGGTCGTGGACACGTTGCTGAAACCGATGGTGTAAGTCACCATGTGTGGCCAAGTGGCGGGGTTGTAGCGTGGGTTCCAGTAACGCTCCAGGATGGCGTCCTTGTTGGCGCTGTCCTTGCCGAAATTCTCGGTGGCGGGCGCCTTGCGGTAGTCGGCCGCAGGCTGCATGGTGCCAGTCATGCCTGTGGTCTGCATGGGGGTGGCCCAGCTGTAGAAGGCCCAGTCAGCCAGCGTGTTGTTGACGGTATCCCGATAAAGTGCGGACTTGGCACGCTCTGTCGCAGTGGCTCCTCCGTACACATTGCTGTCTGGCAGCGTCAGGCTGGTCGCATTGTCGCGCCTAGCGGTATTGGGAACGTCATAAGCCGTGCCATTCCAGCGGCCGTCCGTCATCATGATGTGGTAAGAGCGGCGGCAGGCCAGGTAGGGGGCTCCTGTTGTGCCAGGGTCGGATGCCCATGCGCTGCTGGTGCCCAGGCTCTGGCGCATGTACTCATCCGCCTGCTTGAACATCGTGTGAGAAGGCGTGCCGTTGGTGGCCTTCAAATTGCTGATGAAGCTGATGAAGTTGTTGCGATGGGTGGTGTTCAGCCGGCGCATGGAGTTGGTCTTCATGGTCGAGCTGTTGACGCTGAGTGCGTCAGGCGAGCCACCGTTGTTCCACATCGCCTGCCACGACAGCCGGATCTTCTTGTCGGGCAAGAGGGTGGTGTCGCGGAAGATACCGCCTGTGCCACCACTGCCGACCATGGTGTACTTCAGAACGTTGATGCGTTTGGCCGTCACGGGCCAGGTGCCATCGGCATTCGGAGTGGTCTGGTTGTTGCTGGTGCTGGCTTCGCTGTCGAGGCGGTATTCCATACTCCCGGAATCGTCAATCGAGATGATGACGTTGGGGGAGACATAGGGTTCGACCGTGCCGGGCGGCGACTGCGCCAGATCCAGGGCCCATGCGCCATGCGGCGCCAGCGCGGCGCTAGCCGCCAGGGCAATGAGGTGTTTGCGAAAACGGGGGGCAGCGGTGCGGTGCATGGCGCGCTCCTTGGTGAGGTTGGGTGGTGAAAAGTTGTGCAAAGACCTGTCAGGCGATGGTCAAAGCATTTCTAGGTAGTTGGGTTGACGGTGTCGCTTCAATTCGGGCGCAGTTGCCGGACATAGGTCTGCTGGATCACCGCCATCGTGTTGGGCTTGCGCCCGTAAGCCAGTGCCGTGATGCGGTAGGCCACGTTGGGCTTGAGGTTCAAGGTCAGAATGTCCAGTTGGCCTGGGTCCACGATCACGCCGGGGCCAACGCCCTTGTCGTAGTTCAGTACTTCAATCCAGTACCAGCCGCCCTGGTTGTTGGGTGTGGCGGCATCCCACTGCAGGATGGGGTTGGCAGGCGATGTCGCGCTGCCACGGGCGGCCCCGGTGTACTGGCCATAGCGCGCGCCGACGTTCGGCTGGGTCATGTCTTCGAGCTTGACCTCGCCAGCCTTCAGACCGGTGGGCACTGGGCTCGTGGCATTGGTGTAATTCCAGAAATCCTGCCGTCCGGTGCGTTTCGTGCACAGGCCCGAGCGGCATTTGGTGGTCTCGGTGTCCAGGTTGGCCAAGAGGGGGTTGACCTCCTGGGGATCCACTGGAATCTTGTAGGCGGTGGCGACCAAGTCGCGGCATGTGGCGGCGGTGCAGGGGGTGCCGTCTGCAAACTCGCGCCGGATATCCAGCTCCGCGTCCTGCAGCAGCGCTTGCGCGGCCTCGAAGGCGCGTTGGTAGTCGGCATCATTGCCCACCACCATCTCGTTGAACAAGGAGGTGCGGGATGCCCAGAGTGCCAGCAGCATGGACAGCAGCACGAAGACGATAACGACAAAGAGTGCCACGCCCCGCTGCCGTGGGCGCGGTGGACGGTGGTTGAAAAGTGGAAGCCTTGGCATGGGAGTTTTTCTCGTCAAGGGTTACATGGAGGTGACCAGCCCTTGGCTGCGCATCTGGAAGACGTTGCGGAACACGCTGTGCATGCGGCGCGCGCGCGCGCCGGTCAGCGTGCTCATGTCCACCACCGTGCCGTTGCAATCGGTGTAGTTGCTGCCGGCGGGCAGGTCGATGGCCTCAACGCCGTAGAGCACCAGGCACACTTCCACGGCCTGCACGCGGCGCCAGTTGGTACCCACGCCCGTGGCATCAACGAAGGCCATCTTGGGGTCGCCAAGCGTGCTCACGGTGTCCTGCATCAGATAGCGCACCTGGAAATTGGCGACGTTCTGGGCGATGGGTTGGGCGGCTGCGCTGTTGCCACTGCACTGCAGCTCACTGCCATTGAGCTGAAAGATGCTCTCCAGACGCTCGTCTGCATTGGCACTGTCAGGGCCTCCGACGCAATTGCGCGCCAGCGTCTGCTCGGCGGCGCTGCTGAACACGGGTTCTGTAAATCGGCGATAGCCCAGGGTCACGGTGGCTGGCGTATTGGTGCCGGTAATCGTGTCCGTACTGGGGTCGAACCCTTTGGCGCTGCCGGAGGCGGGCACGGTGGTCTGGAAACCCACAGGTGAGATATACATGTCCTGCGCAATCTGGGATCTGGGATTCATGTGCAGGCGTATCGAGCCCGCCTGGCGCAGTTGCAGGCCAATGACCCGCATGGCGTAGGCGGCCTGCTGCTGGATACCGCTGGTGTCACTCACCGTGCCAGAAACGCCGCGAGAGACCATGAGTGCACCCATGGCCACGGCGATGGTCAGCAGGCCGATGGTGATGCCCACCATCAATTCGATCAACGTGAATCCACGTTGGGTGCGGGAACGAGTCGGCAGGGGCTTGCGCCGAGTCGGCTCGCGAGCGCAATCTGCAGGGTGATGCGGGGAAAGCATGGTGTGGATGGGCATGTCAAATCCCCGGGCAGTAGAACAAGGTGGAGTTGCCACCGGGGGCGTAGGGTGCGCAGCGAGCGGCAACCGGGATGTATTGCAGATGGCAGGTGTGGTCGGCGGGGCAGACTGCTGCGGCGCCTCCCCCTGCGCTCAATGTGCCATCGTTGGCGCGAACGTTGGTCGCGTCAATTTCGTCTTTGTAGGCTTTCTTTTCGGCGGCATTGGTAATTTCGCGCTCGTTTTCGCGCCACGCAATCATCACTCCCAGTTGGCGTCGCTGCCCGGTAGGGGTGCCACTTGCTGCATCTTCTGCAGGTGGGATGAAGATGCTTGCCTTGCCCAATGGGAGGTTGTCCCGGACGGCCTTCTTCCAGACGCCCAAGTCGTACGTGGCCAACTGGGTGTTGGAGCAACTGGAAGCGCAACTGGTTACCGTGGGTGTTGCTGCAAAGGTCGTGACATAGGCATCAATGTTTGCCAGACCATTGGGGTTGATCTTCATCCGCTCTCCCAGGTCTTCGATCAGGCGGATGGCCTGTGCCCGGCGCAGTGAGGTCGATGTGTCGGTGAGGGTGCGCATCTGGATGCCCAGGATGCCCAGGATGCCCAGGGACATGACGACGATGGCGACCAGGGATTCGATCAGACTGACGCCGCGCTGGGAATCATGGCGGTGGCGTTGGAGGTTGGCGGGGCGCATGGGGAATCCTCTGTGTCCGGGGCGGGTTTTCATGGAGCCAAGAAAGGAGGGCGTTTTCAGCATGTTTCGCTGCCTTTCTTGCGCACGATCCGCCCCCCTATGCCTATGCACAGGCGTGCCGCGCTGCTGTCGGTGATGGTCTTGCCCTGGGGCATGACTTCGAAGAACAGATTGGTAGGTACGCCGGCCCCTGCGCCCGTGGAGTGCGAGGCCATCCCCCAGCGGTCGACAACGATCTTGCCTGTGGTATTGCCGGCCAGGGTCACCGCAATCCGGGTGGGGTCTGTCACGGTTTGCAGCGGGCATTCATTGGGCACGACGGCAGGGTTGCAGGCATCCTGGTTGCCATTGGCATTCACATCGAAAAACACCACCCACCCACATCCCCACTGCGTCGGGCCGCTGCCGTTGGTGCAGGTGGGGGCATTGGTGCTGTTGGAGTCATTCTTCTGGATGATGACATTGCCGCTGCGTTTGATGGCTTCCGACCGGGCGAAATACATGGTGGATGTCATGCCCTCGGAGACGTCGCGCACCCGCCAACGCTCGATCAGGGGCCTGAAGCTGGGCCCGGCCAGGGCGGTCAGAATCGCCACAATGGCCACGACGACCATGAGCTCGATGGCCGTAAACCCGCCACTGGGGTGCGCAGCTCCGCCGGGTGTGCGGATTGCTGAACGACGGTGAAGGCTCGGTACTTGCATGATTTTCATATTAGGTGACCGGATGTGACGTGACCATGGAGTGCTGACCAGTGGCATGGAAGCCGGGACGAGCGGCCAAAAGAGGGGCGCAACGAGGGCATCTCGCCTGTACTTCCCTTGCAAGGCGTGGGTTGTCATGCCCGCCGCTTCATATTTCCTGTTGCATTTGAGATCTTTTTGCCGCTTGCGTTTGGCGGGCTGTTCTTGGACGCATTTTGGGTGCCCCCGCAGGCTTCGGCAAGCCAAAAAGACCCATCTTGCAGGGTGCGGGTTATAATCCGATGGTTTTGCATGGTGCAAGACGCACGCCACCGGCCTTTCCAGCGGGTGGCGCAAGTAAAAACCGGGGTCTTTGGCGCTCTGCCGCAGACCTCATCCAAGGAAAAACCAAATGATCGCATCCTCCATCAAGGCCGAAGTCGTCAAGGCCAACGCCCGCGCTGCCAACGATACCGGCAGCCCAGAAGTGCAAGTGGCCCTGCTGACGGCCCGCATCAACGAACTGACCCCCCACTTCAAGACGCATGCCAAGGACCACCACGGTCGCCGCGGCCTGCTGCGCATGGTGAGCCGTCGTCGCAAGCTGCTGGACTACCTCAAGGCCAAGGACGCCGACCGTTACACCGCGCTGATCGCCAAGCTGGGTCTGCGCAAGTAAGCTGCATCGCATGCAAAAACGCCTGGGTTAGTCCGCTAGCTCAGGCGTTTTTTACTTCGGAGCCGCAAAACAGAGCGAAGCTGTGTCATTCCAACGGGCCTGCCGCCGCCGCTGCGGGGTCAGGTCCGCTGGAATGGCATCGTGTTCTGAATTGCACTCCAAGCCTCGCTGGCATTGCATTGCCAGCTACAACAAAAGGAGCTGAACATGAGCATTTTCAACAAGGTCACCAAGACCTTCCAATGGGGCGACAAGACCGTCGTCATGGAAACGGGTGAAGTCGCCCGCCAGGCCTCCGGCGCCGTGCTGGTGAACATCGACGACACCGTGGTGCTGGCCACCGTGGTGGGTTCCAAGTCGGCCAAGCCCGGCCAGGACTTCTTTCCCCTGACCGTCGACTACATCGAGAAAACCTATGCCGCCGGCAAGATCCCTGGCAGCTTCTTCAAGCGCGAAGCCAAGCCCAGCGAGCACGAAACGCTGACCAGCCGCCTGATCGACCGCCCGATCCGCCCGCTGTTCCCCGAAGGCTTCTTCAACGAAGTGCACGTGGTGATCCACACCGTCTCGCTGAACCCTGAAGTCGACGCCGACATCGCCGCCCTGATCGCCACCAGCGCTGCGCTGGCCATCTCTGGCATCCCGTTCAATGGTCCCATCGGTGCCGCCCGTGTGGGCTACATCAATGGCGAATACGTGCTCAACCCTGGCCAGACCGCGCGCAAGAGCTCGCAGATGGACCTGGTAGTGGCCGGTACCGAAGCCGCCGTGCTGATGGTGGAGTCCGAAGCCCAGCAGCTGTCCGAAGAAATCATGCTCGGCGCCGTGGTCTTCGGCCACCAGCAGGGCAACATCGCCATCAACGCCATCCATGACCTGGTGCGCGACGCCGGCAAGCCCGCATGGACGTGGCAAGCGCCCGCCAAGGACGAAGCCCTGATCGCCAAGGTCGGTGCTCTGGCCGACGAGAAGCTCGCCGCCGCCTACCAGATCCGCAACAAGCAAAGCCGCACGCAAGCCTGCCGCGAGGCCTATGCCTCCGTGATGGCGGGCCTCAAGGCCGAAGGCGTGGAATTCGACGCCGTCAAGGTCGAAGGCATGCTGTTCGACATCGAAGCGCGCCTGGTGCGCAGCCAGATCCTGGCCGGCGAGCCGCGCATCGATGGCCGCGACACGCGCACCGTGCGCCCCATCGAGATCCGCAACAGCGTGCTGCCACGTGCCCACGGCTCGGCCCTGTTCACGCGCGGTGAAACCCAGGCGCTGGTCGTGACCACGCTGGGTACCGAGCGCGATGCCCAGCGCATCGACGCGCTGGCCGGCGAGTACGAAGACCGCTTCATGATGCACTACAACATGCCTCCCTTCGCCACCGGCGAAGTGGGCCGCATGGGCTCCACCAAGCGCCGCGAAATCGGCCACGGCCGCCTGGCCAAGCGCGCGCTGGTCGCCGTGCTGCCGACCAAGGAAGAGTTCCCCTACACCGTGCGCGTGGTCTCGGAAATCACCGAGTCCAACGGCTCCTCGTCCATGGCTTCGGTCTGCGGCGGCTGCCTGTCGATGATGGACGCCGGCGTGCCCATGAAGGCGCACGTGGCCGGTATCGCCATGGGCCTGATCAAGGACGCCAATCGCTTCGCCGTGCTGACCGACATCCTGGGCGATGAGGACCACCTGGGCGACATGGACTTCAAGGTGGCGGGTACCACCGCTGGCATCACCGCGCTGCAGATGGACATCAAGATCCAGGGCATCACCAAGGAAATCATGCAGGTCGCCCTGGCCCAGGCCAAGGAAGCCCGCATCCACATCCTGGGCAAGATGCAGGAAGCCATGGGCGAAGCCAAGGCCGAAGTCTCGAACTTCGCGCCCAAGCTGTACACCATGAAGATCAACCCCGAGAAGATCCGTGACGTGATCGGCAAGGGCGGCGCCGTGATCCGTGCGCTGACCGAAGAGACCGGCTGCCAGATCAACATCGAGGAAGACGGCACCATCACCATCGCCGCCACCGACGCTGCCAAGGCCGATGAAGCCAAGCGCCGCATCGAGCAGATCACGGCCGAAGTCGAAATCGGCAAGGTCTACGAAGGCCCTGTGACCAAGATCCTGGACTTCGGCGCCCTGATCAACCTGCTGCCCGGCAAGGATGGCCTGCTGCACATCAGCCAGATCGCGCACGAGCGCGTCGAGCGTGTGGGTGACTACCTGACCGAAGGCCAGATCGTGAAGGTCAAGGTCATGGAAACCGATGAAAAGGGCCGCATCAAGCTGTCCATGAAGGCCCTGGCCGAGCGTCCTGCCGGCGGTGGCTTCAGCGACCGCCCTGCGCCCGCAGAGCGCGGCGACCGCGAGCCCCGCCGCGACCACGGTCGTGACCGCCAGCCTGTGGATCAGCAACAACAACAGCAACAGCAACAGCAGTAACCTGCGGCGCATGCTGCCAGTGGATGGCGCGATCGGCCGGTGCAATGGCTGATCCGCCGTCCTTTTTTGCCACTGCAGGTGTGCAGGGCTGCGGCAACTGCGGTGTTCCCCGATGACAACAACCTCTCCAATGCAAGCGGTGGAAATTTCCGCGTTCGGCGCGCCGGACGTGCTGCGCCTGGGCGAGCGCCCTGTGCCTGTTCCAGGTGCTGGCGAGCTGCTGATACGTGTGGGTGCCAGCGGCATCAACCGCCCCGACGTGCTGCAGCGCATGGGCCACTACGCACCCCCGCCTGGCACCTCCGACCTTCCGGGTCTGGAGGTGGCGGGTGTGGTGGAGGCGGGCGATGCAGCGGCCATGGCCCAGGCGGGCCTGGCCATTGGCGACCGTGTCTGTGCGCTGGTGGCGGGTGGTGGCTATGCCCAGTGGTGTGTTGCGCCGGTGGAGCAGTGCCTGCCGGTGCCGGCGGGCTTCAGCGACATCGAGGCGGCCTCGCTGCCCGAGACCTTCTTCACGGTGTGGAGCAATGTCTTTGACCGCGGCCGCCTGCAGGCGGGTGAAACCCTGCTGATCCAGGGGGGCACCAGTGGCATCGGCGTCACGGCCATCCAGCTGGCGCGTGCCTTTGGTGCCACTGTGATCGCGACCGCTGGCAGCGATGAAAAGTGCCAGGCCTGTCTGGACCTGGGGGCGCACCACGCCATCAACTACAAGTCCCAGGACTTCGTGGCCGAGGCCAAGCGCATCACCGACGGCAAAGGGGTGGATGTGGTGCTGGACATGGTCGCGGGCAGCTATGTCGCGCGCGAAGTCGAGTGCCTGGCCGAGGATGGTCGCATCGTCATCATCGCTGTGCAGGGTGGGGTCAAGGGCGAGGTCAATGCCGGCCTGGTGCTGCGCCGCAGGCTCACCATCACCGGCTCCACGCTGCGTCCGCGCTCCGTGGCCTTCAAGGGTGCGATCGCCCGCGCGCTGCGCGAGCGGGTGTGGCCCTTGCTGGCGGCCGGTGCCGTGCGCCCGGTCATCCACGGCACGTTCGCGGCGGCCGATGCGGCCCAGGCGCATGCGCTGATGGAATCCAACCAGCACATTGGCAAGATTGTTTTGACGTGGTGAACGGAACATGAAAAAGAAGCTCATCGCAGGCAACTGGAAGATGAACGGCGGCCTGGCTGCCAACGAGGCCTTGCTCAAGGCATTGCGCGACGGCATGGCGGCCTTTGCATCGCCATGCGACGTGGCGGTGGCCGTGCCGGCGCCTTACCTGGCGCAGGTGCAGGCCCTGGTCGCCGGCTCGGGCATTGCCCTGGCGGCCCAGGATGTATCGGCCCATGAGCAGGGCGCCTACACCGGCGAGGTGTCGGCTGCCATGCTCAAGGAGTTCGGTGCGCGCTATGTGCTGGTGGGGCATTCCGAGCGCCGCCAGTACCATGGCGAGACCGATGCCGTTGTGGCCATCAAGGCGCAGCGCGCGCTGGCGCTCGGTGTCACGCCCATCGTCTGCGTGGGTGAAACCCTGGCCGAGCGCGATGCCGGCGAGACCGAGGCGGTCGTCAAGCGCCAGCTGGCTGCGGTGATCCACCTCAATGGCCACTGCATCAGCGAGATCGTGGTGGCCTATGAGCCGGTCTGGGCCATCGGCACGGGCCGCACGGCCACGCCCGCGCAGGCCCAGGCGGTGCATGCCGTGCTGCGCGCGCAGCTGGCCCTGGCCAGCGGGCATGCCGAGCGTGTCCACCTGCTCTATGGCGGCAGCATGAATGCCGCGAACGCGGCCGAACTGCTGGCGCAGCCGGACATCGATGGTGGCCTGGTGGGCGGTGCCTCGCTCAAGGCGGCCGATTTCTTGCAGATCATGGGGGCGGCCTCGGTGGGCCGCGCCTGAAGTTATCCAAATCAGGAGTGAACAGAGAATGAATGTGATCGTGAATGTGATTCTGGCGGTGCAGATGCTGACCGCGCTGGGAATGATCGGCTTGATCCTGATCCAGCACGGCAAGGGTGCCGACATGGGGGCGGCCTTTGGCAGTGGCAGCTCGGGCAGCCTGTTCGGTGCCAGCGGTAGTGCCAACTTCCTGTCGCGCACCACGGCGGTTCTGGCGGCTGTGTTCTTCGCTGCCACGCTGGCTCTGGCATACTTCGGCAATGCACGCCCCGCCAGTTCTGGCAGCGTGCTCGAAGCGCCTGCAGCGGCTTCGCCTGCGCCTGCGGCGTCGGGTGCAGCCCCTGCGGTGATTCCTGTGCCTGTGGTGCCGGCTTCCGGTGCGGCGCAGATCCCGACCAAATAATCTGCACTAATTTGGGCCCTGTTCCGCGAAGCAGGGTTTTTACGGAGTAGAATCCTGGATTGTCTGGAAAGCCAAAACCGCAAGGTTCCTCATGCCATCCAGGCACATACATCCAGCCGTCGTGGTGAAATTGGTAGACACGCTATCTTGAGGGGGTAGTGGCGAAAGCTGTGCGAGTTCGAGTCTCGCCGACGGCACCAAAACAAAGGCCTCCCCGCTTGACCCGCCCAGGGTCAAGTCGGGCCAGGCCACAGCGGTGAGCACATCCTCCAGATGAACCTCGATCAGTACCTCCCCGTCCTCTTGTTCATCCTGGTCGGCATCGCCGTTGGCGTCGTGCCCCTGGTCATCGGATATGTCCTCGGTCCCAACCGCCCGGACGACGCCAAGAATTCTCCCTACGAGTGTGGCTTTGAAGCCTTCGAGGATGCGCGCATGAAGTTCGACGTGCGCTACTACCTCGTCGCCATTCTCTTCATCCTGTTCGACCTCGAAATCGCGTTCCTTTTCCCGTGGGCGGTCACGCTGCACGAGGTGGGTGCTGCTGGTTTCGTTGCCGTGGTGATCTTCCTGACGATCCTCGTCGTGGGCTTTGCCTACGAGTGGAAAAAGGGCGCCCTCGACTGGGAATGACAGCGGGCTTCAACAAGGACTGATGCAATGATTGAAGGCGTGATGAAGGAAGGCTTCATCACCACGAGCTATGACTCCGTGGTGAATTGGGCCAAGACCGGCTCGCTCTGGCCCATGACCTTCGGTCTGGCCTGCTGCGCTGTCGAAATGATGCACGCGGCGGCTGCCCGCTACGACATCGGCCGCTTCGGCGCCGAAGTGTTCCGCGCCAGCCCCCGCCAGTCCGATCTGATGATCGTGGCCGGCACGCTGTGCAACAAGATGGCGCCCGCGCTGCGCAAGGTGTACGACCAGATGTCCGAGCCCCGCTGGGTGCTGTCCATGGGTTCGTGCGCCAACGGTGGCGGCTACTACCACTACAGCTACTCCGTGGTGCGCGGCTGCGACCGCATCGTGCCCGTGGATGTCTACGTGCCAGGCTGCCCGCCCACGGCCGAAGCGCTGATCTACGGCATCATCCAGCTGCAGCAGAAGATCCGCCGCACCAACACCATTGCGCGCGTCTGAGGGTTGACGATGACATCTGTTGCCATTCGCCCTGAAAAAATCCAGGAAACCGTTGCCGCCGTGCTGGGCGACAAGGTCCGCAAGATCCAGGTGGCCCTCGGTGAGGTCACCGTCACCGTCTCCGCTGCCGACTACCTGGTTGCCATGCAGCAGCTGCGCGATGCGCCCGGCTGCCAGTTCGAGCAGCTGGTCGACCTGTGCGGCGTGGACTACTCGGCCTATGCCGACGAGGTCAACGAAGGCGCGCGCTACTGCGTGGTCTCGCACCTGCTGTCGGTCAGCCTGAACCAGCGCCTGCGCGTCAAGGTGTTCTGCGCCGACGACGATTTCCCGGTCGTGGCCTCGGTCTCCGACCTCTGGAACTCCGCCAACTGGTACGAACGCGAGGCCTTCGACCTGTTCGGCATCGTGTTCGACGGCCACAACGACCTGCGCCGCATCCTGACCGACTACGGCTTCATCGGCCACCCCTTCCGCAAGGACTTCCCGCTGTCCGGCCATGTCGAGATGCGCTACGACACCGAGCAGCGCCGGGTGGTCTACGAGCCCGTCTCGATCGAGCCGCGCGAGATCACGCCGCGCATCATCCGCGAAGACAAGTACGGAGGCCTGCACTGAGGCGCCGCGCGCCCCACGTGAACCACCATGGCTGAAATCAAGAACTACTCCCTGAACTTCGGACCGCAGCACCCGGCAGCGCACGGCGTGCTGCGCCTGGTGCTCGAGCTCGACGGCGAAGTCGTCCAGCGCGCCGACCCGCACATCGGCCTGCTGCACCGCGCCACTGAAAAGCTGGCCGAGCACAAGACCTACATCCAGTCGCTGCCCTACATGGACCGCCTGGACTACGTGTCCATGATGTCCAACGAGCACGCCTACTGCCTGGCCATCGAAAAGCTGCTGGGCCTGGAAGTGCCCGTGCGTGCGCAGTACATCCGCGTGATGTTCTCCGAGATCACGCGCCTGCTCAACCACCTGATGTGGCTTGGTTCGCACGGCAATGACTGCGGCAGCTCCACCATCCTGATCTACACCTTCCGCGAGCGCGAAGACCTGTTCGACATGTACGAAGCCGTCTCCGGCGCGCGCATGCATGCGGCCTACTTCCGTCCGGGTGGCGTCTACCGCGACCTGCCGGACAGCATGCCGCAGTACAAGGTCAGCAAGATCAAGAACGCCAAGGCCCTGGAGGCCATGAACCAGAACCGCCAGGGTTCGCTGCTGGACTTCATCGACGACTTCACCAAGCGCTTCCCGGGCTGTGTGGACGAGTACGAGACCCTGCTCACCGAGAACCGCATCTGGAAGCAGCGCACCGTGGGCATCGGCGTGGTGCCACCCGAGCGTGCGCTCAACCTGGGCATGACCGGGCCCATGATCCGCGGCTCCGGCATCGCCTGGGACCTGCGCAAGACCCAGCCCTACGATGTCTACGACCGCATGGACTTCGACATCCCGGTGGGCAAGACGGGCGACTGCTATGACCGCTACCTCGTGCGTGTGCAGGAGATGCGCGAGTCCAACCGCATCATCAAGCAGTGCGTGGACTGGCTGCGCGCCAATCCCGGTCCTGTCATTACCGACAACCACAAGGTGGCTGCGCCCGATCGTGAATCCATGAAGTCGAACATGGAGGAGCTGATCCACCATTTCAAGCTCTTCACCGAAGGTTTTCACGTGCCCGAAGGCGAGGCCTATGCCGCCGTTGAGCACCCCAAGGGCGAGTTCGGCATCTACCTGGTGAGCGATGGCGCCAACAAGCCCTACCGCCTGAAGATCCGTGCCCCGGGCTTCGCGCACCTGGCCACGCTGGACGAGATGGCCCGCGGCCACATGATCGCCGACGCCGTGGCCATCATCGGCACCATGGATATCGTGTTCGGGGAGATCGACCGATGAGCAGCAGCAATACCAAGATCACCGAGGCCACGCTGGCGCGCTTTGCGCGCGAAGTGGCCAAGTACCCGCCCGAGCAGAAGCAATCGGCCGTGATGGCCTGCCTGTCTATCGTGCAGCAGGAGCAGGGCTGGGTCAGCGCCGAGAGCGAGGCCGTGATCGCCGACTACCTGGGCATGGCCCAGATCGCGGTGCACGAAGTCACCACGTTCTACAACATGTACAACCAGCAGCCGACGGGCAAGTACAAGCTCAACGTCTGCACCAACCTGCCTTGCCAGCTGCGCGACGGCCAGAAGGCGCTGCACCACCTCGAGAAGAAGCTCGGCGTGGCCATGGGCGAGACCACGGCCGATGGCCTGTTCACGCTGCAGCAGTGCGAGTGCCTGGGCGCCTGCGCCGATGCACCTGTGATGCTGGTCAACGACCGCACCATGTGCAGCTTCATGGACAACGACAAGCTCGACCAGTTGGTGGACGGCCTGCGCGCTGCGGAAGGACAAGCATGACCACCGCCGCACAGATCCTCTCGCAGTTCCAGGCCACCGGCGTCCAGACCTGCTTCCACGACCGCCACATCGAGCCGCAGATCTATGCGGGTCTGGACGGCACCAACTGGAGCATCAAGGACTACGAAGCGCGCGGCGGCTACCAGGCGCTGCGCAAGATCCTGGCCACGGGCGAAGGCGAAGGCCTGACCCAGGACCAGGTGATCGCCACCGTCAAGGAATCGGGCCTGCGTGGCCGCGGCGGTGCGGGCTTCCCCACCGGCCTCAAGTGGAGCTTCATGCCCCGCTCGTTCCCCGGCCAGAAGTACCTGGTGTGCAACTCTGACGAGGGCGAGCCAGGTACCTGCAAGGACCGCGACATCCTGCAGTTCAACCCGCACATCGTCATCGAAGGCATGATCATCGCGGCCTACGCGATGGGCATCTCCGTGGGCTACAACTACATCCACGGCGAAATCTTCCAGACCTACGACCGCTTCGAAGAAGCGCTCGAAGAGGCGCGTGCCGCCGGCTACCTGGGCGACAAGATCCTGGGCAGCAACTTCAGCTTCCAGCTGCACGCTGCGCACGGCTTCGGCGCCTACATCTGCGGCGAAGAGACCGCGCTGCTCGAATCGCTCGAAGGCAAGAAGGGCCAGCCGCGCTTCAAGCCGCCGTTCCCGGCCAGCTTCGGCCTGTACGGCAAGCCCACCACGATCAACAACACCGAGACCTTCGCGGCCGTGCCGTGGATCATCCGCAACGGTGGCCAGGCCTACCTGGAGTGCGGCAAGCCCAACAACGGCGGCACCAAGATCTTCTCGGTCTCGGGCGACGTGGAAAAGCCCGGCAACTACGAAGTGCCCATGGGCACGCCGTTCGCCAAGCTGCTCGAACTGGCCGGTGGCGTGCGCAAGGGCCGCCAGCTCAAGGCCGTGATCCCGGGCGGCTCGTCCTCCCCGGTGCTGCCGGCTTCCATCATCATGGAATGCACGCTGGACTACGACTCCATCGCCAAGGCCGGCTCCATGCTGGGCTCGGGTGCCGTGATCGTGATGGACGATTCCCGCAGCATGGTCGAGAGCCTGCTGCGCCTGTCTTATTTCTACTCGCACGAGTCCTGCGGCCAGTGCACGCCGTGCCGTGAAGGCACGGGCTGGATGTGGCGCGTGATCGACCGGATCCAGCACGGCCAGGGGCGCGATGGCGACCTGAACCTGCTCAATTCGGTGGCAGACAACATCCAGGGCCGCACCATCTGTGCGCTGGGTGACGCAGCGGCCATGCCGGTGCGCGCCATGATCAAGCACTTCCGTCCGGAATTCGAAGCGCTGATCCGCAAAGAGACCCCTCAGGCTGCCGCCTGATCGCGAGAAACGCACGCATATGGTTGAAATCGAACTCGACGGGCAGAAGGTAGAAGTCGCCGAAGGCTGCATGGTGATGCATGCAGCCGAGAAGGCCGGCACCTACATCCCCCACTTCTGCTACCACAAGAAGCTTTCCATCGCCGCCAACTGCCGCATGTGCCTGGTGGACGTGGAAAAAGCCCCCAAGCCCATGCCCGCCTGCGCCACGCCCGTGACGCAGGGCATGATCGTGCGCACCAAGAGCGACAAGGCCATCAAGGCCCAGCAGTCGGTCATGGAATTCCTGCTCATCAACCACCCGCTGGATTGCCCCATCTGCGACCAGGGCGGTGAGTGCCAGCTGCAGGATCTGGCCGTGGGCTACGGCGGTTCCTCCTCGCGCTACGAGGAAGAAAAGCGCGTGGTCTTCCACAAGGACGTAGGCCCGCTGATCTCCATGGAAGAGATGAGCCGCTGCATCCACTGCACCCGCTGCGTGCGCTTCGGCCAGGAAGTGGCCGGCGTGATGGAGCTCGGGATGATCCACCGCGGCGAGCACTCCGAGATCACCACCGTGGTGGGCGATACCGTGGACTCCGAGCTGTCGGGCAACATGATCGACATCTGCCCCGTGGGCGCGCTCACGAGCAAGCCGTTCCGCTACAGCGCCCGCACCTGGGAACTGTCGCGCCGCCGCTCGGTCAGCCCGCACGACTCCACCGGTGCCAACCTGATCGTCCAGGTCAAGAACCACAAGGTCATGCGCGTCGTTCCGTTCGAGAACGAAGCCGTCAACGAGTGCTGGATCGCCGACCGCGATCGCTTCTCGTACGAATCGCTCAACAGCGACGAGCGCCTGACCCAGCCCATGCTCAAGCAGGGCGGCGTCTGGAAGACCGTCGACTGGCAGACCGCGCTCGAGTACGTGGCCAACGGCCTCAAGAACATCAAGAACGACCATGGCGCCAACAGCATCGGCGCCCTGGTGAGCCCGCACAGCACGCTCGAAGAGCTGTACCTGGCCTCCGCGCTGGTGCGCGGCCTGGGCAGCGACAGCATCGACTACCGCCTGCGCAACGCCGAATTCGCCACCTATGAAGGCGCCCGCTGGCTGGGCACGTCCATCGCCTCGCTGTCCACGCTGCAGCGCGTGCTGGTCGTGGGCTCCAACCTGCGCAAGGACCACCCGCTGTTCGCTCAGCGCATCCGCCAGGCCGCGCGCCATGGCTGCCAGGTCAGCGTGGTCGACTCGGCCCTGGCCGACTGGGCCCTGCCCGTGAAGCACTCGCTGCTGCAGGGCGCCGGCCAATGGCTGCAGGCCCTGGGCAGCATCGCTGTCGCCGTGGCCCAGGAAAAGGGTGTGGCTGCCCCCGCAGGCGCCGGTGAAGCCACCGAAGCCGCACTGGCCATCGCCCGCTCGCTGCTGGGCGGTGAGCGCAAGGCCGTGCTGCTGGGCAATGCCGCCGCGCACCATGGCCAGGCTACGCAACTGCTGGCCCTGGCCAACTGGATCGGCGAGCAGACTGGCGCCACCGTGGGCTACCTGACCGAAGCCGCCAACACCGTGGGTGCCCAGTTCGCAGGTGCACGCCCTGTGGGCAACGGCCTGAACGCAGGCCAGATGCTGGCTGGCGGTCTCAAGGCCGTGCTGCTGCTCAACACCGAGCCGGCCTTCGACGCCGCCAACGGCGCCCAGGCTGCTGCCGCCATCGGCCAGGCCCAGATGGTCGTGACCATGAGCCCGTTCAAGGCCAACATGGACATCAGCGACGTGCTGCTGCCCATCGCCCCGTTCACCGAAACCTCGGGCAGCTTCGTCAACGCCGAAGGCCGCCTGCAGAGCTTCCACGCCGTGGTGCGCCCGCTGGGCGACGCGCGCCCCGCCTGGAAGGTGCTGCGCGTGCTGGCCAACGTGCTGGGCGTGCCGGGCTTCGACTTCGAGACCTCGCAGGACGTGCTGGCCCGTGCCACCAACGCCCCTGCCGGCCAGCTGACCATGCTGGCTGCGGACCAGCTGTCCAATGCCGCGGGCCAGGTGCCCCAGGCCGGCGCCAGCGTGGGCGAGCCCGCCGTGGCCGCGATCTACCAGCTCGATGGCCTGGTGCGCCGCGCCACCTCGCTGCAACTGACCGCCGACGCCCGCAACACCGCCACAGCCGCTGAAGGAGTGCCCGCATGATTGACGCGCTGTACAACGGGGGGCTCAACCTCCTGCCGTTCGGCTGGTGGACGGCTGCGGCCTGGCCTGTGCTCTGGATCCTGCTCAAGATCGTCGTGATCGTTGCGCCCCTGATGGGCGCGGTGGCCTACCTCACGCTGTGGGAGCGCAAGCTCCTCGGTTTCATGCAGGTGCGCCACGGCCCCAACCGCGTGGGCCCCATGGGCCTGCTGCAGCCTCTGGCCGACGGCCTGAAGCTGATGACCAAGGAAATCATCCAGCCCGCGGCCGCGAGCAAGGGCCTGTTCGTGCTGGGCCCGCTGATGGCCATCATGCCGGCGCTGGCCGCCTGGGTGGCGATTCCCTTCGGTCCCGATGTGGCCCTGGCCAACGTCAACGCCGGCCTGCTGCTGGTGATGGCGATTACCTCCATCGAAGTCTATGGCGTGATCATCGCCGGCTGGGCATCGAACTCCAAGTACGCCTTCCTGGGCGCACTGCGCGCCTCGGCGCAGATGGTGAGCTATGAAATCGCCATGGGCTTCTGCTTCCTGGTGGTGATCATGGTCTCGGGCAGCATGAACCTGACCGAGATCGTGATGTCGCAGGGCAAGGGCATGGCTGCCGACAAGGGCCTGGTCTTCCTGTCCTGGAACTGGCTGCCGCTGCTGCCGATCTTCCTGGTGTACCTGATCTCCGGCGTGGCCGAGACCAACCGCCACCCCTTCGACGTGGTCGAAGGCGAAGCCGAAATCGTGGCCGGCCACATGGTCGAGTACTCGGGCATGGGCTTTGCCGTGTTCTTCCTGGCCGAATACGCCAGCATGTGGCTGGTGTCCATCCTGGCGGCGCTGATGTTCCTGGGCGGCTGGCTGTCGCCCATCGACAGCGTGCTGTTCAACTGGATCCCGGGCTGGATCTGGCTCGGTATCAAGACCTTCATCGTGGTCTCCATGTTCATCTGGATCCGCGCCACCTTCCCCCGCTTCCGCTATGACCAGATCATGCGCCTGGGTTGGAAGATCTTCATTCCGGTCACCCTGGTGTGGCTGCTCATCGTCGGCGGGTGGTTGCTCTCGCCATGGAATATCTGGAAGTAAGCGGGGACACACATGACTGCTGCTGTTGCTGCCGCACCTTTTTCGTTCAAGGATTTCTTCAAGAGCTTTCTGCTCGTGGAGCTCTTCAAGGGCATGGCCCTGACGGGCCGCTACGCGTTCCGCCGCAAGGTGACCGTGCAGTTCCCTGAAGAGAAGACACCTTTGTCGCCGCGTTTCCGCGGCCTGCACGCGCTGCGCCGTTACGACAACGGCGAAGAGCGCTGCATTGCCTGCAAGCTGTGCGAGGCCGTGTGCCCCGCCATGGCCATCACCATCGAATCCGATGTGCGCACCGACGGCTCGCGCCGCACCACGCGCTACGACATCGACCTGACCAAGTGCATCTTCTGCGGTTTCTGCGAAGAGAGCTGTCCGGTCGACTCCATCGTCGAGACGCACATCTTCGAATACCACGGCGAAAAGCGTGGCGACCTGTACTTCACCAAGGACATGCTTCTGGCCGTCGGTGACAAGTACGAGGGTGAGATTGCCGCAGCCAAGGCTGCGGACGCCAAGTACCGCTGAGTGAGCGGTCGCGATCCCATCCATCCCGTCGCCAGACTTTCTATAAAGACCTGATTCATGGACGCCAAGACTGGTTTCTTCTACCTCTTCTCGGTCGTGCTGCTGTTTGCAGCCTTCCGGGTGATCACCGCGCGCAACCCCGTGCATGCGGTGCTCTACCTCATCCTGGCTTTCTCGCAGGCCGCAGCCGTGTGGCTGCTGCTCAAGGCCGAGTTCCTGGCCATTGCCCTGGTGCTGGTGTACCTGGGCGCGGTGATGGTGCTGTTCCTGTTCGTGGTGATGATGCTGGACATCCACATCGACTCCGTGCGCAAGGGCTTCTGGAAGCATTTCCCGCTCGCGGCCTTCGTGGGCGCGCTGATCGCGCTGGAAATGGCTGCCGTGCTGATGGGCGGTTTCCGCGGCATGGAAGAGCCCAAGGCCGCAGCGGTCGTGGTCGACGCGGCCGGCAAGGTCGTGCAGTACTCCAACACCAAGGAGCTGGGCAAGCTCCTGTACACCCAGTACCTGTACCCTGTTGAAATCGCTGCCGTGATCCTGCTGGTGGCCATGATCGCCGCCATCGCCCTGACCCTGCGCCAGCGCAAGGACAGCAAGGCCATCAGCCCGTCCGAGCAGATCCGCGTGCGTGCCGCCGACCGCCTGGAAGTGGTCAAGGTCGCCGCCACGCAAAAGCCGGCCGCCGAAGTACCGGCCGAGCCCGCCGCCGAGGAGAAGAAGCCATGACGTTGACCCTGGGACATTTTCTTTCGCTGGGCGCGATGCTGTTCGCGCTCGCGGTGATCGGCATCTTCCTGAACCGCAAGAACCTGATCGTGCTGCTCATGGCCATCGAGCTGATGCTGCTGGCCGTGAACATGAACTTCGTGGCGTTCTCGCACTACCTGGGTGACATGCACGGACAGGTGTTCGTGTTCTTCATCCTGACGGTGGCCGCGGCCGAGTCGGCCATCGGCCTGGCCATTCTGGTGCTGCTGTTCCGCAACAAGTCCAGCATCAACGCGGAAGACCTCAACACCCTCAAGGGCTGATGAGCCACCCGAATTCCCAAGGTTCTCAAGAATGAGTCAAACCCTCTCTGCTTCAACGCTCCTGGCCGTGCCGCTGGCACCGCTGGCGGGCGCACTGCTGGCCGGCATCTTCGGCACGACCTTCGGCGGCAACTGGATCGGCCGCCGGCTGAGCCACACCTTGACCATCCTGGGCGTGCTGGTGGCGTTCATCCTGTCGGCCATGACGCTCAAGAGCGTGGCGGTCGATGGCGCGCGCTTCAACGAGACGCTCTACACCTGGATGGTGGTGGGCGGCCTGAAGATGGAAGTGGGCTTCCTGATCGACAGCCTCACCGCCATGATGATGGTGGTGGTGACCTTCGTGTCGCTGATGGTGCACATCTACACCATCGGCTACATGGAAGAGGACGAGGGCTACAACCGCTTCTTCGCCTACATCTCGCTGTTCACGTTCTCCATGCTCATGCTGGTCATGAGCAACAACCTGCTGCAGCTGTTCTTCGGCTGGGAAGCCGTGGGCCTGGTGTCCTACCTGCTGATCGGCTTCTGGTTCAACAAGCCCACGGCGATCTTCGCCAACATGAAGGCCTTCCTGGTCAACCGCGTGGGTGACTTCGGCTTCATCCTGGGCATCGGCCTGATCGCCGCCTACACCGGCACCCTGAACTACAGCGAGATCTTCGCCAAGTCGGGCGAGCTCGGCGGTCTGCCGTTCCCCGGCACCGACTGGATGCTGATCACCGTGATCTGCATCTGCCTGTTCATCGGCGCCATGGGCAAGTCCGCCCAGTTCCCGCTGCACGTCTGGCTGCCCGACTCGATGGAAGGCCCGACCCCCATCTCGGCGCTGATCCACGCGGCCACCATGGTGACCGCCGGCATCTTCATGGTGTCGCGCATGTCGCCGCTGTTCGAGTTGTCGGACACGGCCCTCAACCTCATCCTGATCGTCGGCTCCATCACGGCGCTGTTCATGGGTTTCCTGGGCATCATCCAGAACGACATCAAGCGCGTGGTGGCCTACTCCACGCTGTCGCAGCTCGGCTACATGACCGTGGCGCTGGGCGCGTCGGCCTACTCGGTCGCCGTGTTCCACCTGATGACCCACGCCTTCTTCAAGGCCCTGCTGTTCCTCGGTGCCGGCTCGGTCATCATGGGCATGCACCACAACCAGGACATCCGCTGGATGGGCGGCGTGCGCAAGTACATGCCCATCACCTGGATCACCTCGCTGCTGGGTTCGCTGGCACTGATCGGCACGCCCCTGTTCTCGGGCTTCTACTCCAAGGACAGCATCATCGAGGCCGTGCACTTCAGCCACCTGCCGGCGGCGCACTTCGCGCACTTCGCCGTGCTCGCCGGCGTGTTCGTCACGGCGTTCTACTCGTTCCGCATGTACTTCCTGGTCTTCCACGGCAAGGAGCGTTTCGACCAGAACCCCGACGCACACCACGACGACCACCATGGCCACGGCCATGACGACCACCACAGCCACGATCCGCACGAGTCTCCCTGGGTGGTGACGGTGCCGCTGGTGCTGCTGGCGATCCCTTCGGTGGTGGTGGGCTTCCTGTTCATCCAGCCCATGCTGTTCGGCGACTTCTTCAAGGACGTGATCTTTGTTGACGCGGCCAAGCACCCCGCCATGGCCAAGCTGGCCGAGATCTTCCACGGCCCCGTGGGCATGGCCCTGCACGGCCTGCAGACTGCGCCGTTCTGGCTGGCCGCTGCCGGCGTGGCCCTGTCGTACTACATGTACATGGTGAACCCGGCCCTGCCGGCGGCCATCAAGCGCATGTGCATGCCCATCTACACCCTGTTCGAGAACAAGTACTACCTCGACTGGATCAACGAGAACATCCTGGCGCGCGGTGCGCGTGCCCTGGGTACCGGCCTGTGGAAGGGCGGCGATCAGGCCATCATCGATGGCGCGCTGGTCAACGGCTCCTGGAAGCTCGTGCGCGGCGTCGCTGGCGTGGTGCGCTGGGTGCAGACCGGCTTCATCTTCCACTATGCCCTGGTGATGATCCTCGGTGTGTTTGCTCTGATGACCTGGTTCGTCTGGGGCGATGTCTTCATGCAGCTCATCAAGAAATAAGGAAAACAACAAAATGGGTCTGTTGAGTCTTGCCATCTGGGTGCCGATCGCCTTCGGCGCGGTGCTGCTCGCGCTCGGCCGCGACGAGCATGCCCCGGCCGTGCGCTGGCTGGCGCTGCTGGGGTCGGTCATCGGCTTCATCGTCACGATCCCGCTCTACCAGGGCTTCAAGCTCGGTACCGCGGCCATGCAGTTCGTCGAGAAGTTCGAGTGGATCGAACGCTTCAACGTGCACTACCACCTGGGCGTGGACGGCATCTCCTTCTGGTTCGTGCCGCTCACGGCCTTCATCACCGTGATCGTGGTGATCGCCTCGTGGGAGGCCATCACCGAGCGCGTGAACCAGTACATGGGCGCGTTCCTGATCCTGTCGGGCCTGATGATCGGCGTGTTCAGCGCGCTCGACGGCATCCTGTTCTACGTGTTCTTCGAAGCCACGCTGATCCCGATGTACCTGATCATCGGTATCTGGGGCGGCCCCAACAAGATCTACGCAGCGTTCAAGTTCTTCCTGTACACGCTGCTCGGCTCGCTCTTGATGCTGATCGCGCTGATCTTCCTGTACAACCAGTCCGGCGGCAGCTTCGACATCGGCACCTGGCACAAGCTGCCTCTGAGCGCCACGGCCCAGACGATGCTGTTCTTCGCCTTCTTCGCGGCCTTCGCGGTGAAGGTGCCGATGTGGCCGGTGCACACCTGGCTGCCCGACGTGCACGTGGAAGCGCCCACCGGCGGCTCCGCCGTGCTGGCAGCCATCATGCTGAAGCTCGGTGCCTACGGCTTCCTGCGTTTCTCCATGCCCATCGCCCCCGATGCTGCACGCGAGTGGGCCTGGCTGATGATCGCGCTGTCGCTGATCGCCGTGATCTACGTGGGCCTGGTGGCCATGGTCCAGAAGGACATGAAGAAGCTGGTGGCCTACTCGTCCGTGGCACACATGGGCTTCGTGACCCTGGGCTTCTTCATCTTCAACGACCTGGGCGTCTCCGGCGGCCTGGTGCAGATGATTGCCCACGGTTTTGTTTCGGGCGCGATGTTCCTGTCCATCGGCGTGCTGTACGACCGCGTGCATTCCCGCGAGATCGCAGCCTACGGCGGCGTGGTCAACACCATGCCCAACTTCACGGCCTTTGCGCTGCTGTTCGCCATGGCCAACTGCGGCCTGCCGGGCACCGCTGGCTTCGTGGGCGAATGGATGGTGATCCTGGGCGCGACCAAGGCCAACTTCTGGATCGGCCTGGCCTCGGCCACGGCCCTGATCTTCGGCGCCGCCTACACCCTGTGGATGTTCAAGCGCGTGTACCTGGGCCCGGTGGCCAACGACCACGTCAAGGAGCTCACCGACATCAACAGCCGCGAGTTCCTCGTGATGTCGCTGCTGGCGATCGCCGTGCTGGCCATGGGCCTGTACCCACGCCCCTTCACGGACGTGATGGACACCTCGGTCGCGGAACTGCTCAAGCATGTGGCGCTGTCCAAGCTGAACTGACCAGACTGAACAGAGAGATTCGAGATGATTGACAACATCAGCTGGCTAGCGATTTACCCCGAAATCGTGCTCCTGGTCATGGGCTGCGTGATCGCGCTCGTGGACCTGGGCGTCAAGAGCCCCCGCCGCACGGCCACCTACGTGCTGACCATGCTCACCCTGGCCCTGGTGGCCGCCCTGCAGGCCATGTACGCCAGCACCGGCAGCACCTTCTACGGCTTCGGCAACATGGTGGTCAGCGATGCCATGGGCAACTGGCTCAAGTGCTTCGCCACCGTGGCCGTGATGGTCACCCTGGTCTATGGCCGCCCCTACGCGGCCGACCGCGACATGATGCGCGGCGGCGAGATCTTCACGCTGTCGATGTTCGCGCTCCTGGGCATGTTCATCATGATCTCGGGCAACAACTTCCTCATGCTCTACCTGGGCCTGGAACTGCTGACCCTGTCGAGCTACGCCCTGGTGGCCCTGCGCCGCGACAATGCCACCGCCACCGAAGCGGCGATGAAGTACTTCGTGCTCGGCGCCATGGCCAGCGGCTTCCTGCTGTACGGCCTGTCCATGGTCTACGGCGCCACGGGCTCGCTCGATATCGGCCAGGTGTTCAAGGCCGTCAATTCCGGCCAGATCCGCCACCAGGTGCTGGTGTTCGGCCTGGTGTTCGTGGTCGCCGGCCTGGCGTTCAAGCTCGGTGTCGTGCCTTTCCACATGTGGATCCCCGACGTCTACCAGGGCGCTCCCACGGCCATCACGCTGATGATCGGCGGCGCGCCCAAGCTGGCGGCCTTCGCCATCACCATCCGCCTGCTGGTGGACGGCCTGCTGCCCCTGGCCATCGACTGGCAGCAGATGCTCGGTGTGCTGGCCATCGGCTCGCTGCTGGTGGGTAACCTCGCCGCCATCGCCCAGACCAACCTCAAGCGCATGCTGGCCTACTCGACCATCTCGCAGATGGGCTTCGTGCTGCTGGGCCTGATGTCCGGCGTGGTCAATGGCAACGTCGAGGCCGCGGCCGTCGAGAATGCCTACAGCGCTTCCATGTTCTACGTGGTGAGCTATGTGCTGACCACCCTGGCCGCGTTCGGCGTGATCCTGCTGCTGGCCCGCGAAGGCTTCGAGAGCGAAGAGATCGCCGATTTCGCCGGCCTGAACCAGCGCAGCCCGCTGTACGCCGCCGTGATGGCCGTGTGCCTGTTCTCCATGGCCGGCATCCCGCCCATGGTCGGCTTCTACGCCAAGCTGTCGGTGCTGCAGGCCCTGGTGGCCTCGGGCCAGGCGGCCTACATCGCCCTGGCGGTGTTCGCGGTCATCATGTCGCTGATCGGCGCCTTCTACTACCTGCGCGTCGTGAAGGTCATGTACTTCGACGCACCGCTCACGGCCACCAGCGTCTCGGCCCCGGTGGACGTGCGCGTGGTGCTCACCATCAACGGCGCCCTGGTGCTGGTGCTCGGCCTGCTGCCCGGCGGCCTGATGGCCCTGTGCGCCGAAGCCGTGGTGCGCGCCCTGGCGACCTGACCGCCGCAGCAACTGCAGGACGGCTTCCATGTCCCTGACCGGCTCCATCTGGCTGGTGATCGTGGCGGCCTTCATCGCCGCCAACCTGCCTTTCGCCAACCAGCGCTGGCTGGTGGTGGGGCCGGTGGCCCAGCCGAAGAAGGGGCTGGCATTTCGTCTGGCCGAACTGGTTCTGGCCTATTTCCTCGTGGGTGGGCTGGCCCTGCTGCTGGAGCGCAGGGCCGGGCAGATCGCTCCCCAGGGCTGGGAGTTCTATGCCATCACCGGCACGCTGTTCCTGACCCTGGCCTTCCCCGGCTTCGTCTACCGCTACCTGCTGCGCCGCCACGGCTGAGCGGGTACGCTTTGCTCCTTTCTTCCACTGCGGACCTTTCGACCATGAAAGTGCTCGACCTGCACTGCCACGCGGGCCATGTCTTCGAAGGCTGGTTCGCCTCGGAAGACGATTTCCAAAGCCAGCACCAACGCGGGCTGGTGCAGTGCCCGTTCTGTGGCGATTCCAGCATTTCCAAGCGCCTGAGCGCCCCGCGCCTGAACCTGGGCGCCAAGCCGCCAGCAGTTCCCGCAGGCAAGCCGACGGCGGCTGCGACTTCCCCGGGCCAGGACTCCGTGGCCCTGCCCCCGGCCCTGCAGGCCGCCTGGATGGAACTGGCGCGCAAGATCGCCGCCAACACCGAGGACGTGGGCGCGCGCTTTGCCGACGAAGCCCGCCGCATGCACCACGGCGAGACCGAAGAGCGCGCCATCCGTGGCCAGGCCACGCCCGACGAGGCCGCGCAACTGCTGGACGAAGGCATTGCGGTGCTGCCGCTGCCACTGCCGGTGGCTGCCAAGGAAACCCTGCACTGAGCGGCAGCGGGGCGCATGCGCGCGCCCCGTGCCGCAATCACGCCGTGAACTGCAGCGCCGCCAGGCGCGCATAGGTGCCATTGGCCGCGATGAGTGCGGCATGCGTGCCCTGTTCCACGATGCGGCCATGCTCCAGCACCACGATGCGGTCGGCGTTCTGCACCGTGGCCAGGCGGTGCGCGATCACGAGCGTGGTCCGCTGGCCCGTGTGGCGCTGCATGGCCGTGTCCAGGGCGGCCTGCACCATGCGTTCGCTTTCGGCATCCAGCGCGCTGGTGGCCTCGTCGAGCAGCAGCAAGGGCGGGTTCTTGAGCATGGCGCGCGCGATGGCGATGCGCTGGCGCTGGCCGCCCGACAGCCGCACCCCGCGCTCGCCCAGGAAGGTGCCATAGCCCTCGGGCAAGGCCACGAGGAAGTCGTGCGCAAAGGCCGAGCGTGCGGCGGCCACCACCTCTTCGTCCGTGGCGCCGGGACGGCCATAGCGGATGTTCTCCATGGCCGAGGAGGAGAAGATCACCGCATCCTGCGGCACCACGCCGATGTGCGAGCGCAGCTCGGCCAGCGCCAGGGTGCGGATGTCCGTGCCATTCAGGCGGATGGCACCTTCCTGCCCACCGGTGGAGGGTTGCGCCACATCGTAGAAGCGCTGCAACAACTGGAACACCGTGGTCTTGCCCGCGCCGCTCGCGCCCACCAGGGCCACGGTTTCGCCCGCGGCCAGTTGCAGGTCGAAATCCTGCAGCGCCGGCTGGTCGGGCCGCGAAGGGTAGCGGAAGTTCACCTGATCGAACTGCACCGCCAGGCCCCGGCCCGTGGAGGGCAGGGCCACCGGGCTGGCGGGCTCGGCCACGGGCGAGCGGCTGCCCAGCAGCTCCATCAATCGCTCGGTGGCACCCGCTGCACGCAGCAGGTCGCCATAGACCTCGCCCAGCACGGCCACAGCCCCCGCGAGCAGGATCACATAGACCACGGTCTGCCCCAGGTGGCCGGCCGTCATCTGGCCGGCGAGCACGGCCTGCGTGCCCTGGTACAGGCCCCAGAGCAGCAGGGCGGCGTTGGCGATGATGATGAAGGCCACCAGCACCGCGCGCGACAGAGTTCGGCGCACGGCCACCTGGAAAGCGTTCTCGGTGGCCAGCGCGAAGCGCTGCGCTTCGCGCGGCTCGGCGGTGTAGCTCTGCACCACGGGAATGGCGTTGAGCACCTCGGCCGCAATGGCGCTCGAATCGGCCACGCGGTCCTGGCTGTCGCGCGAGAGGCGCCGCACGCGCCGCCCGATCCACATCGTGGGCACGACCACGAGCACGATGGCCAGCAACACCCAGGACATCACATAGGGGTTGGTCCACACCAGCATGGCCAGCGCACCGATGCCCATGACGGCATTGCGCAGCCCCATCGACAGCGATGAGCCCACGACGGTCTGCACCAGGGTCGTGTCGGCCGTCAGCCGCGAGAGCACCTCGCCGGTCTGCGTGGTCTCGAAGAACTGCGGGCTTTGCTGCAGCACATGGCTGTACACGGCGTTGCGCAGGTCGGCCGTCACGCGCTCGCCCAGCCAGCTCACCATGTAAAAGCGCGCGGCCGAGAACACGCCCAGCGCAATGGCCACGGCGAACAGGGCCTCGAAATGGTCGCGCAGCGCCATCGCCTGCGCGCCTTTGTCGGTGCTGACCAGGCCGCCATCGACCAGCGTGCGCAGCGCGATGGGAAAGGCCAGCGTGGCCAATGCCGCAAGCACCAGAAACACCAGGGACAGCGCAATGCGCCCGCTGTAGGGGCGCAGAAAGGGCAGCAGGCCGGTCAGGGAGCGCGGAGCGCCGCGGGCAGGGGAGGAGGGGGTGGACGCCATGCACCCAGTGTAGGGTGGCGACGGCCCGCGTGTGGGCGCGTACCGGGTGGCTTCTTGCAGGCCGTTACAGGTTTCTGCAGGTGCGCAGGGCGTGTCTACCAGTCAGTAAAAAGTCAGCCTTGGACCTTTCCGGGGCGGACCACTTGGGCGGCGCCGCACGGGCTGGCGGCGCCTGCTTTCCGAGGAAGTATCCGGGTATACGAGCATGCCTTCGGCACCCCGCGTGCAGCCCCGCACTGTCACCTAGGCGTTTATACATAGGCATTAGTCCCAGTATCTGCTGACCGCTCCCCCCGCATACGATGCGTTGCACCAAAAAAGATAAGCACGCATGGAGACTGTGCCGCCACCCGGCTTCTTTCTCCACCCCGCACACAACGGAGCAAGCCAAGGCGCATGAGCGACGTCATCCTCGAAACCACCAGCCTGACCAAAGAGTTCAAGGGCTTCACCGCCGTCAGCGATGTGAACCTGGCCGTGCGCCGGGGTTCCATCCATGCACTGATCGGCCCGAATGGCGCGGGCAAGACCACCTGTTTCAACCTGCTGACCAAGTTCCTCACGCCCACATCGGGCGTCATCCGGTTCAATGGCCATGACATCACGCGCGAGCAGCCCGCGCAGATCGCGCGCCGCGGTGTCATCCGCTCGTTCCAGATCTCGGCCGTGTTCCCGCACCTCACACTGATGGAGAACGTGCGCCTGGGCCTGCAGCGCAAGCTCGGCACCTCGTTCCACTTCTGGCGCAGCGAGCGCAGCCTGCACCAGCTCGATGACCGCGCCATGCAGCTTCTGACCGAAGTCGGCCTGGCCGATGTGGCCGACGAGGTCACCGTGAACCTGCCCTATGGCCGCAAGCGCGCGCTGGAGATCGCCACCACGCTGGCCATGGAGCCCGAACTCATGCTGCTCGACGAGCCCACCCAGGGCATGGGCCACGAGGACGTGGACCGCGTCACCCAGCTCATCAAGAAGGTCTCGGCCGGCCGCACCATCCTCATGGTGGAGCACAACATGAAGGTGGTCTCCACCATTGCCGACCGCATCACGGTGCTGCAGCGCGGCGCCGTGCTGGCCGAAGGCCCGTACGCCGAGGTATCGAACAACCCGCAAGTGATGGAAGCCTACATGGGCACCACCGACGGTCAATTGCAAGGAGCGCATTGATGGCTGGCGCACCCGCACTCGAAATCAAGGGCCTCGAAGCCTGGTACGGCGAATCCCATGTGCTGCATGGTGTAGACATCGTCGTGCAGCCCGGCGAGGTCGTGACCCTGCTGGGACGCAACGGCGCAGGCCGCACCACGACCATGCGCGCCATCATGGGCCTCACGGGCGCACGCAAGGGCTCGGTCAGGATCAATGGCGTGGAAACCGTGGCCATGCCCACGCACCGCATTGCCCACCTGGGTGTGGGCTACTGCCCGGAAGAGCGCGGCATCTTCTCCAGCCTCTCGTGCGAAGAGAACCTGCTCTTGCCCCCCGCGCTCAAGACCGGCACGCCCGGCATGTCGGTGCAGGAGATCTACGCCATGTTCCCCAACCTGGCCGAACGCAAGAACAGCCAGGGAACGCGCCTGTCCGGCGGCGAGCAGCAGATGCTGGCCGTGGCCCGCATCCTGCGCACCGGCGCCAAGCTGCTGCTGCTCGACGAGATCTCCGAAGGCCTGGCGCCCGTGATCGTGCAGGCCCTGGCGCGCATGATCACCACGCTGCGCCAGAAGGGCTACACGGTGGTCATGGTGGAGCAGAACTTCCGCTTTGCCGCACCGCTGGCCGACCGTTTCTACGTCATGGAGCATGGCCGCATCGTCGAGCAGTTCGGCGCCGCCGAGCTCGACGCCAAGATGCCGGTGCTCACCGAGCTGCTGGGCGTCTGACCCGACCTCCAGCCCCCTTGCGAAGACCCCACCCCCGATTCTTCACCACCACCACACCTACAGGAGACAAACCATGAAGAACCAACTCAAAGTGCTGGCCCTGATGCTCGGCGCCGCAGGTCTTGCGACCTCGGCCGCACACGCGCAGGACAAGGTCAAGATCGGTTTCATCACCGACATGTCCAGCCTGTACGCCGACGTGGAGGGCAAGAACGGTGCGCTGGCCATCCAGATGGCCATCGACGACTTCGGCGGCAAGGTGCTGGGCATGCCCATCGAGCTGCTGAGCGCCGACCACCAGAACAAGGCCGACATCGCCGCCTCCAAGGCGCGCGAGTGGATCGACACCCAGGGCCTGACCATGATCTTCGGTGGCACCAACTCGGGCACGGCCCTGGCTACGGCCAAGGTGGCCTCCGAGAAGAAGCGCGTGTACATCAACAATGGCGCCGCCAGCTCGGCGCTGACCAACGAGCAGTGCTCGCCCTACACCGTGCACTATGCCTATGACACCGTGGCACTGGCCAAGGGCACGGGCTCGGCCATCGTCGACACGGGCGGCAAGAGCTGGTACTTCCTGACCGCCGACTATGCCTTCGGCCATGCGCTCGAAGCCGACACCACCACCGTGGTCAAGGCCAAGGGCGGCAACGTGGTGGGCGCCGTGCGCCACCCGCTCAATGCCTCGGACTTCTCGTCCTTCCTGCTGCAGGCGCAGAACTCCAAGGCCCAGATCCTGGGCCTGGCCAATGCCGGTGGCGACACCATCAACTCCATCAAGGCGGCCAAGGAGTTCGGCATCGGCAAGAGCATGAAGCTCGCTGGCCTGCTGATCTTCATCAGCGACGTGCACAGCCTGGGCCTGCGCAACACCGAAGGCCTGCAGTTCACCACCAGCTGGTACTGGGACCTGAATGACGAGACGCGCAAGTTCTCGGCCCGCTTCTTCGAGAAGGCCAAGCGCATGCCCACCGAAATCCAGGCCGCCGACTACTCGGCCACCATGAACTACCTCAAGGCCGTGGAAGCCGCCAAGAGCATCGATGCCGACAAGGTCATGGCCACCTGGCGCGGCATGAAGATGAACGACTTCTTCGGCTCGGGCCAGCTGCGTGCCGACGGCCGCTACGTGCACGACATGTACCTCATGGAAGTGAAGAAGCCTTCGGAGTCCACCAAGCCCTGGGATTACTACAAGCTCGTGAAGAAGCTGCCCGGCGACACGGTGTTCACCACCAAGGCCGAGAGCAAGTGCCCGCTCTGGAAGTAGTAAGTACGCGTCCACGGACCTGACCGAACCACGAACCCCCTCGCACCTCCTGCCGCTGCTTCGCCCATGGAAATCTTTGGTGTCTCATTGCCAGGCCTGTTGAGCCAGCTCCTCCTGGGGCTGGTCAACGGATCCTTCTATGCAATCCTCAGCCTGGGGCTGGCCGTGATCTTCGGCCTGCTCAACGTCATCAACTTTGCGCATGGAGCGCTGTTCATGACGGGGGCACTGATCACCTGGATGGCCATGAACTACCTGGGGCTCAACTACTGGTGGATGCTGGTGCTGGCACCGCTGGTGGTGGGGGTGTTCGGGGTGGTGATCGAGCGCCTGCTGCTGCGCTGGATCTACAAGCTCGACCACCTGTACGGGCTGCTGCTCACGCTGGGCCTCACGCTGCTGATCGAAGGGGTGTTTCGCTCCATCTACGGCGTGTCGGGCCTGGGCTACGACACGCCCGAGCTGCTCGAAGGCGCGACCAACCTGGGCTTCATGATCCTGCCCAACTACCGTGCCTGGGTGGTGGTGGCCTCGGTGGTGGTCTGCCTGGCCACCTGGTACGTGATCGAGAAGACCAAGCTCGGTGCCTACCTGCGCGCCGGCACCGAGAACCCGCGCCTGGTCGAGGCCTTCGGCATCAACGTGCCGGTGATGGTGACGCTCACCTATGCCTTTGGCGCAGCCTTGGCCGCTTTCGCTGGTGTGCTCGCCGCACCGGTCTACCAGGTCACGCCGCTCATGGGGCAGAACCTCATCATCGTGGTGTTTGCCGTGGTGGTGATCGGGGGCATGGGCTCCATCATGGGCTCCATCCTCACCGGGCTGGGCCTGGGCGTCATCGAAGGCTTCACCAAGGTGTTCTATCCCGAAGCATCGTCCACCGTGGTGTTCGTCATCATGGTCATCGTTCTCCTCATCCGCCCCGCCGGCCTGTTCGGCAAGGAAAAGTAAGCAGGGGCCGCACGCATGAATCTCAAGAACATCGCCCCCTTTGGCTACGGCCTGCTGCTGCTCGGCCTGCTGGTCGCGCCCTTCCTCGGGGCCTATCCCGTCTTCGTGATGAAGCTCATGTGCTTCGCACTGTTCGCCGCGGCCTTCAACCTGCTGCTGGGCTTCACGGGCCTGCTGTCCTTCGGGCACGCGGCCTTCCTGGGCGGCGCGGCCTATGTGGCCGGCCATGCCATCAAGGTCTGGGGCCTCACGCCCGAAGTGGGCCTGCTGCTGGGCACGGCCGGTGGCGCGCTGCTGGGCCTGCTGTTCGGCTGGCTGGCCATCCGCCGCCAGGGCATCTATTTCTCCATGATCACGCTGGCCCTGGCCCAGATGCTGTTCTTCGCCTGCCTGCAAGCCCCGTTCACCGGCGGCGAAGACGGCCTGCAGGGCGTGCCGCGCGGCAAGCTGTTCGGTGCCATCGACCTCAAGAACGACCTGGTCATGTACTACGTGGCCCTGGTCATCGTGGTCGCAGCCTTTTTGCTGATCGTGCGCACCATCCATTCGCCGTTCGGGCAGGTGCTCAAGGGCATCAAGGAGAACGAGCCGCGTGCCATCTCGCTGGGCTACGACACGCACCGCTTCAAGCTGCTGGCCTTCGTCCTGTCCGCCGCCCTGGCCGGGCTGGCGGGTTCGCTCAAGACCCTGGTGCTGGGTTTTGCCACGCTGTCCGATGTGCATTGGACCGCATCGGGCCAGGTGATCCTGATGACCCTCGTGGGCGGGCTGGGAACGCTGTCGGGTCCACTGATCGGCTCGGCCGTGGTGGTGATGCTGGAGAACAAGATCGGCGAGTTCGGGAACCTGCTGGCTGCTCTCACCAGCGTGGAATGGTTCAAGACGCTGGGTGAGTCGGTCACCATGGTCACGGGGTTGATCTTTGTGATTTGCGTGCTGGCGTTCCGGCGGGGGATCATGGGGGAGATCATTGCCTGGCTGGCGGCTCGGCGGACGGCTGGTTCGCGGCATTGAGTCGTTTTTTGGCCTCGTGCCTTGCCTGAGGTCGGAGGCCGGGTCTCGGCCCGGCGGCCGAGGTACTTTGTCTTTGCTTCGCCAAAGAAAAGTACCCAAAAGAAAGGCGACCCCGCTGCCCGTGTCCCCCTCGCCCGGGGGCGAGGG